>DAORRV010000055.1:0-24412 GCA_035443185.1 Ignavibacteria bacterium
CGCAGTCGGTGACTTGGGAGAAAATATACGATACTCCATTGACAATTTACGATGGAATAAATGATATTTGTGAATCAGATTCCGGTAATTTTTTTTTGGCCGGGTATTCTTTATTTCACTCACCTACAAATCATTATTTGATTGTAATAATAAAAATTAATTCACTTGGAGATACAATATGGAAAAAAACTTACGGAAGAAACGGATACAAAGCAACTTCAATTGCTTCGACTAATGATGGAGGTTGTATTATTACCGGAAGTACAGTAGAAGCATTTTCTATAAAACTTGATAGAAACGGGAATATACTTTGGGAAAGATATTACGGCGGCTATGGTGTTCAGTGTTCTAAAATTATAAAAACTTCAGATAAAGGATATATTGCTTGTGGAATTATTAATCTGGAAGACGGATATATTTTTAAAATTGATTCATTAGGTGTTCTTCAATGGCAGAAGATATTTCCAAATAAATATCTGTATTTTATTTCAGATATAATTGAACAAGATAATTATTTTTTTATTACAGGGTTGAAAAGAGATAATTTTCAGGATACAAGTAAAGCCATATTTACAAAGTTGGATAAGGATGGTAATTTGATACTGGAAAAAAGATTAAAAATTAAAAATAGATTAACAGAAGGATTAAAAATAATAAGCAAAAATAATAATTTCATAATTGCCGGAAACACAATAGAATATAATTTAAATAATGAATTTCCCTTTTATTGTTTAGTAGATTCTACAGGCAGTATAATTTATCAAAAAGTTTATCCATATAACGGATTTGAAATTTTTTCTGATATGTTTATCAGAAATAATCAATTTGTAATCTCAACTTCTATAGAAGATTCAAATTTGTCACTAAATGGAAAAGTAATTATAACTGATACTTCAGGAAATATATTGAAACACAGAATATTCCCAACTTCAAGTTTTATCGATTTCACTTCATCAATTCCTTTAAATAACGGAGATATGATTTTTACAAGCTCTGCTGATTTTGGAGTGGTTGGTTCTGAGCAGGTTGGTTTTGTAGTCAGAACTGATAGTAATTTGTACAGTAAATCGGTTGATATTAATAACGGTAATACTGAATTAATTAACGATTTTTATTTATATCAAAATTATCCAAATCCATTTAACCCAACTACAAAGATCACATACAGCATTCCGGTTTCGGGAAATGTAAAAATAAAGATATTTGACATGACAGGGAGAGAGATAAAGACACTGATAAATGACTTCAGAAATACGGGGAGCTATGACATAGAATTCAACGGAAGTAATCTCTCAAGCGGGGTTTATTTTTATAAGCTCGATGCGACAGGTAAAGACGGTAATGATTTTGTAATGACGAAGAGAATGATTTTACTTAAATAAAATAGATTTTATTTTTTTAAAAAATGAAAAGGTTTTTTTTAATATTATTTTTTTTGATTCTGACAGCGCATGCGGGGGATGTTTGGTCGCAGGCGGTGACGTGGCAGAGGACATATGGTGAAGGAAATATTGATTACGGATATTCTATTGTTCAGACTCCGGATGAAGGTTATATTGCAGTTGGAAGAAAAAGGATAGAAACTGTTTCTTATATGTTTGCTATGAGATTAAATAAATTTGGTGATACTATATGGACAAAAACATATCCAGGCTTTTCAGCATATTCAATAAAAGAATCATTTAATAATACTTATATTATCTGCGGTTCAAGTTTTATAAAAATTGATATAAATGGAAATATTATATGGTCAAATCCTCAAAATTTTCCATATCCGAGAAATTTTTTGCCTGCGCCTGATAAAGGATTTTATTTGATTTCATATATAATTACTCAAAATAGTGATTACCCTATTTTACTTAAATTAGACTCACTGGGTAATTTTGAATGGTCAAAAATTTATAATCAGGGAATAGCCGGTGGTTTTTTTAATGATCTAACTTTTAATTCAAACGGAAATATTATTCTCACCGGAGATTATTCGAAAAATCTTCCTTTATCATATAAACTTTTTGTAATGCAGACTGATTTGAAGGGGAATCAAATATTTTTTAAAGGATATGATTCTTTGTCTCGTACTTATATACAACCTGATATTAATAATGGTTTTTTTTTATGCGGAAATACTTACGGGTTTGTAAATTACATTTCTAAATGCGATTCAAACGGAAATATTATATGGAAAAAAAAATATGATAATGGACCTCCGGAATATAGTTTAGGCAGCTCTTTTATAAAGACATTTGATAATGGTTTTGCTTTGACGGGTACTTATCAAAATGGGAATTTTAATTATTTTATCAAAATTTTAAAAGCAGATTCAATTGGAAATGAACAATGGAGGAAATTATATGGATTCAATGATAATGATGATGGAAAATGTATTATACAGACAAATGATTCAGGATTTGCTGTAATAGGAATAAGGGATAATTTTAATTTAGGCGATATTTATATTATTAAAACTGATAAAACAGGATTTGCAAATCCTCCTGTTTCTATAAATAATATAAATACAGAAGAAATTAAAGGATATATTCTATTTCAAAATTATCCAAATCCATTTAATCCGAAGACAATTATTAATTATAAATGTTCAATGTACAATGATGTATCATTGAAAGTATTTGATGTGCTTGGGAATGAAGTTGATGAGCTTGTCAATGAGAAGCAGAATGCCGGAAGCTATTCGGTCATCTTTGACGGAAGTAATTTCCCGAGCGGGGTTTATTTTTATAAATTGGATTTGGGTGCGGGTGAGTTTGTTGAGACAAGGCGGATGGTGCTTTTGAAATAATTTCAAATTACTAATTTCAAATTACAAATAAAAAAACACATAGATAGAATGACTTTGCGAACGAAGCGAAGCAATCTCCGGATTCACGACAAAATATTCTTAGCATCACTCACATCAAATCTGTGACTGCTTCACCCAACTATCACGTGTCCGCAAAGACATAATAAGCAACAGCATTTTCAATACTTCAATAAAATTTTACTTAAACAAACTTCAACACAATTTTCATTTATAATCAAATTCTCAATTGCTATTTTACTCACATCAATTTTAACAACTAATTCAAATCAATGGAATCACAGGTCACGGCAGAAATAAAAAGACGCGTTATGAATTTTGACAGAAAAGAATATGACGATGAAACACTCCTTTCATTATACAAAGCAATTCTCCTCCCAAGGCTGATCGAAGAAAAAATGCTGCTGCTGCTGAGAAAAGGAAAGATATCAAAATGGTTTTCAGGGATCGGACAGGAAGCAATTTCAGTAGGAGTGGGCATGGCTTTGGACAAAGATGAATACATACTTCCGCTGCACAGAAATCTCGGTGTCTTTACAACCAAGGGAATTCCGCTTGCAAAATTATTCAAACAGCTGCAGGGAAAGTATAACGGATTCTCTAAAGGAAGGGAAAGGTCTTTTCACTTCGGTACAAATGAATATCACATCATCGGAATGATCTCTCATCTGGGTCCGCAGCTTGCGATCGCTGACGGTATCGGTCTTGCATCTCTTTTAAAAAATGAAAAAAAAGTTACTGCTGTATTCTCCGGTGACGGCGGTACAAGCGAAGGTGACTTTCATGAATCGCTGAATGTCGCTGCTGTATGGAATCTGCCGGTAATATTCGTGATCGAAAATAACGGTTACGGACTTTCAACTCCGCTCAATGAGCAGTACAAATGCGGCGACCTTTCTGACAAAGGAGTCGGCTACGGAATGGAAGCTTTACAGATCGACGGAAATAATATTCTCGCAGTCTATGATACTATAAAAACTTATGCTGAATCCATGAAGAACGATCCGCGTCCGCTGCTTCTCGAATGTAAGACTTTCAGAATGAGAGGACATGAAGAAGCATCAGGTATTAAGTATGTACCAAAAGAATTATTAGAAGAGTGGGCGAAGAAAGATCCCGTCTCGAATTATGAAAGTTATTTAATCGAAGAAGGTATTTTAGATGATGAGAAGATCGAAGCATTGAGAAATGAAATGAAACTGAATATTAACACCGCACTCGATGAAGCAATGGATGAACCTTTTGTAACTCCTGACACAGAGTCAGAGCTGAAAGATATTTATGCTCCATTTGAGCAAAAAGTAATTTTACCTGATTCAGACAAGACCTCTCCAAAAAGACTTGTCGATGCTGTGTCAGACGGATTGAAATTGTCTCTGAGAAAATACAGCGACCTTGTGATAATGGGTCAGGACATTGCCGAGTATGGCGGTGTATTCAAAGTCACAGAAAATTTTTATAAAGAATTCGGAAAGGAAAGGATACGCAATACTCCCATTTGTGAATCGGCAATTATCGGCGCAGCACTTGGACTTTCTGTAAAGGGAATAAAGTCAGTAGTCGAAATGCAGTTCGCAGATTTTATAACAAGCGGATTTAATCCTGTGGTAAATAATCTTGCAAAGATACATTACCGCTGGGGACAGAATGCTGATGTCGTAATAAGAATGCCGTGCGGCGCAGGAGTGGGAGCGGGACCTTTTCATTCTCAGTCAAACGAAGCATGGTTTTTTCATACACCCGGACTGAAAATTCTGTATCCGTCAAATCCGTATGATGCAAAAGGAATGATAGCTGCTGCGATTGAAGATCCTAATCCTTATTTATTTTTTGAGCATAAGGCAATGTACAGAAGTATTGCAATGGATATCCCTGATGATTATTATACAGTAGAGGTCGGGAAGGCAAAACTGGTAAGGGAAGGCGATGATGTAACTATCGTGACTTATGGAATGGGCGTTCACTGGGCTGAGAATTTACTGAAAGCAAATGAAGATATATCGGCGGATCTGATTGATCTCAGGACGTTAGTTCCGTGGGACAAAGCCACCGTCGAAGAAAGCGTAAAGAAAACAGGTAAGGTGATCGTCATGCATGAAGACACCCTTACAGGTGGGATCGGTGCTGAGATAGCCGCTTACATTTCCGAACATCTTTTCAAATATTTAGACGCACCTGTAATGCGCAGCGGAAGTCTTGATACACCTGTGCCGTTTTCGAATTCACTTGAAGAAAACTTTTTTCAGAAAGATGTTTTTGAAAAAAAGCTGAAGGATCTTGTTGATTATTAATTGCCTGAAATTAATTTTAAATAAAAAATTTTTAAGACTAAATTAAAACTAATTTTTAATATGAGTAAAATTTTATTAATCTTATCAGCAATATTTATCTTGTCGAATATTTCAGGCAAAGCATATTCTCAAAACACTGAGTATGATTCACTTCGCGCGGCAGAGCTTGGTGCGGATGATTACGGAATGAAGCAATATGTAATTGCATTTCTAAAAGCCGGAAAAGTAAAATCTGAAAGTCAGGAAAAAGCTCAGGAGCTGCAGCTTGAACATCTGAGGAATATTACAAAGATGGCGGAAGAGGGAGTGCTTGTTCTGGCAGGTCCGTTCTTAGATGATACAGAGATCAGAGGAATTTATATTTTTGATGTGAAGACAGTCGGGGAAGCGCAAAGACTCACTGAGACAGATCCTGCTATAAAAGCCGGCGTTCTCGAAATGGAACTGCATCCGTGGTATGGCTCGGCTGCACTGATGGAGCTGACCAAAATTCATGGGACAATTCAGAAGAAGAGTATTACTGACTGATCTTTTATACTTCGCTTGTTCCCAAACTCATGATTGGGAAGGCACTTGAAATTGAAACTCCGTTTCAAACAAAAAACCTGTATTTTTTCATTAGCTGTATTTCATTTCCTTGATACTTTTTTGCCGTTCAAAAAAAATAATAAATGAATCTACATAAAACAGACTTCGAGCCTTCGAGTCTTCGTGGCAAGATCAATGTTTCCGGTTATTTCTTCCTGTTCCAGAAAATATAAAAAGGTATTCCGCTCAGCACAAGTAAAAGTCCGAGACCTGCATCACGCGGATTCTGAATGATCGTTACGACCACTAAAGTGATACAGAATAAAACAAATATTAATGGAAGAATCGGATATCCTAAAGTTTTATAAGGTCTGTGATGATCTTTCATTTTCCTCCTAAGTACAAACACACCGAAAGCTCCCGCACCGTAAAAAATAAACGATGCAAAAATTACCATGTCCGTGAGCTGATCGAATGTTCCGGACAGTACCAGTAAGCAAGCCCAGACGCCTTGAATTATGAGTGAAGTGTATGGAGTCTTAAATTTTGGATGAACGTTCCCTGCCGGTTTAAAAAATAATTTATCACGGGACATTGCAAAGTAAATTCTGGATGATGCAAGGATAGTGCCGTTGGTTGTTCCGAACGTGGAGACCATTATCAAAATTGAAATAAAAAATGCACCGCCGAATCCGAGAAATTTCCTCATGACCTCTACAGCAATGATCGTATTTTCCTTTTGCGCAATTTCAATAATTTCACTTACAGGAATGACATAAAGAAAGACAAAATTTGTAAGCAGATAAACTCCTATGACAATTAATACTCCTGTACAAAGTGCGATGGGAATATTCTTTTTAGGATTCTTAACTTCACCGCCGAGATACCCGATATTATTCCATCCGTCGTAAGCCCAGAAGGCACCGAGCATTGCGGCAAACATTGCGCCGAAGAGACCAAGCGAAGTGCCGTATTCCGCTGAAGGATTTACTCCGAGTGGAGCGACATTATCCACTGAGCCTCCACTTAAAGTCAGTCCTAAAAAAATTATGGTAAGAATACCGATGACTTTCAGAATTGTAAAAATATTATTTATATATCCTCCGAAAATAACTCCGAGATAATTTGCTGTAGTAAGGAATATAATTGTAGCAATGGTGAGAGCTTTTACACCAAAGCTGGCAAAGGGATAGAAGATTCCGAGTATGTTAAAACTTTCCATCGAAGCGCTGAGATGCGGAAGCGGCAGAACGGCATTCACGGATTCGGCAAATACATAAGCAATAGAAGCTATGGATGCAGACTGAATTACAGAGAAGCATGACCATCCGTAAATGAATGCAAATGCTTTACCGTACATCTCCTTGAAATAAACATACTGTCCGCCCGGAGCAGCGATAAGTCCGGCGATCTCTGCATTTGTGACAGCACCTATTAAAGTTATAAGTCCGGCTATGATCCAGCATGCCAGCAGCAAACCGCCCGACTGCAGATCCATTGCCATTGGCGCGGCTTTTTTGAAAATTCCTGAGCCGATCATGGAGCTGATAACGATCAGAATTGCAGTCATCAGACCGAGCTTTGTAAGCAATCCGCTTGAATGAACTTCGGATGGATTTTTATCAGACATTTTTGATTTTAAAAAAATAATTTTTTATTTAAAGAAAACCTGTGCTACTTCGTAAAGATCTTTATCAACAGTTTTCAATTTTCCGATAGCTTCTGTGATAGGAATATCCACAATCTCATTTCCCTGAAGCGCAGCCATCCGTCCGAATTTTTTTTCGTAAGCCATTTCAACGGCATAGATCCCAAGCCTTGTACCAAGCACTCTGTCAAAAGCTGACGGCATACCTCCTCTCTGTACATGCCCGAGGATAGTAGCTCTGCATTCAAAACCGGTTCTTCTTTCTATTTCGTCTGCAAGGAAAGTACAGATGCCTCCAAGTCTTTCACGGCCAAAGTCGTCAAGTTTTTTATTTTCTTTTTTTAATTTCATACTTTTCTCATCAAATTTTGCTCCTTCTGCGATCACAATTATTGAAAAACGTTTTCCTCTGTTATATCTGCTTTTGATAACTTTTATCACCTGGGAAATTTTAGTGGTAACTTCAGGGATAACGACTACATCAGCACCACCGGCTAATCCGCTGTATAAAGCTATCCATCCAGCATGTCTTCCCATGACTTCAAGGATCATGATCCTGTGATGAGATTCTGCAGTAGTATGAAGTCTGTCGATTGCTTCTGTTGCTATTCCAACTGCTGTATCAAAACCAAATGTATAATCTGTACCGCTGATATCGTTGTCAATTGTCTTTGGCACGCCGACTATGTTTATACCTGCTTCATATGCCATCTGAGCAATATGCATTGAACCTTCACCTCCGATTGCAATGATTGCATCAAATTTTTTTCGTGAAATTTTATTTAACAGTTTATCCATGCCGTTCTTTTTTTCAAACGGACTGAATCTTGATGTTCCAAGAATTGTACCGCCTTTATTGATAATCCCTGCTACACTGTTCAGATCAAGTTGAATATAATTTTCATCAAAGATCCCCTTCCACCCATCAATAATACCTATTGTTTCAAATCCAAGCTGATCGGATTTTCTGACAATAGCTCTTATGACTGCATTCAGACCCGGGCAATCACCGCCGCTTGTAAGAATTCCTATTTTCAATTAATTATTTTTTAATTTGTCTGATATATTTTCACCGAAAGATCTTTTACAGAACACTGTTACCGCAGAGTCACCTGCACTTCGGACTCTGAGGAATGTTGAATTAAATTTACACGGTTTTTAATTTCATCGCTTTGTTTCTGAAAATTATCATAAGCATTGCAATAAGATAACACACAGATACGAATATAAAAACAAATCTGAACCCCATTGTCATAGCAAAAATTATTGCCATGACCGAACCAATGACAGAGAAAAATCCGTTGATCGCCCATGAAAATGCCGCAAGACTTTTTTCTGAATTATCGATCTTTTCCATTCCCATCGGAAACGGCATTCCCATTAAAAATCCTAACGGAGCAATTATCAGAATTGAAATTAAAACTCTGTATATAAGATCAAACCTTGCCATTGCACTAAACAGATATGAATTAAAAACTCCGATCAGTATCGCAATTAATGCAATAAGAAAAAATATTATCTGAATTTTATATTTGTTATTCTTTAGAAATGAATCCGAAAATCTGCTGCCGATCCCTGAGAATATAAGCATTGATGAGATCACTGTCAGTATTGTATATACAGGCTGTCCGAGCAGCAAAGTAAATTTTTGTATCAATGAAATTTGAATCATAATATATCCAAGTCCGATCGCTGCAAAATATATCAGAAAAGTTTTTCCTGTGGCTTTGCTTTCTAATTTCTTTTTTGCGAGAATGAGAGGGAGAATTAAAAATGCAAATGCAGTAAGAAGAGTTTGAACCAAAATTACTATTAATGAAGTCTCAGCCACAGGCTTGTCTTTCAGTGCTAGTATTGCTTTATCATCCTGTGAAAACGTTTCCGAAATTCCTTTCATAGTAAGATTTCCAAATCCGATATTCTGATCGAAGAATGGTTTGTCGTCAGTTGCAGGTTCAAGTGTAGATTCCGTAATTCCTTCTTCACTTCCTGCGAGACTTCTGAAATTATCTGATTCGATCAGAGTTTTATAAAAACTTTCCCGTTCAGAAAGCGGATCATACATAAGATCCAGACTAAGCGAACTCGACTCTTCCCTGATCTTTAAAATTTCTTCGGCACTAAATCCGTCCTTTTTATACAATACACCTGCAAGAAAACTTTTCTCACCTTCGAAATCATTTGGAGGTCTTCTGAATATTATAAAACAATTCTTACTGTCATCAAGTCCGCGGCTGTTTTCAAGTCTTGCTTCTTTTAAAGTAGTAATTAATTTGGGAATCTGTGTCTCAGGTCGGGAGATGTAAAGCATACCTCCTTTATTATTCAGATGATGCAGATATTCTTTGACTGCCTCTTTCGTGAGAATGTAATTTTCTACCATACTCATTGCTCCGCTGGACATTGCAGAAGCTGAAATAGTGTGAGCTGAAATTATCACATCATAAACTATCCTTTTGGAATTTAAAATATTCCTCGCATCATCGGTTATGAGATTTACACTTTTATTATTTTTTACAAGCGGACCTGTCCAGTACTGAAGTGAGCTTTCTAAATAGTCATTTAAGATTCCGTTGATCTCTACAGCTTTAATATCTTTTGCATTATGATAAAGTCCGGCGAGTATCTCTCCTCCTCCTGATGAACCTATTATGAAAACTTTTTCTGCTGAATCTTTGAGAACGTATGCAAGATTAGATGCATCTGCCGGTTTTGTCTTAGGCGGAAGCGAAGTTACATTAGGAATATTTGTTGTAGCATTTCCCGCGTCGATAATTGCAAGATAAATATCATAACCATCCTCTGATTTATCTTCATCCTTCATTACGTCAATCTTTGAAAAAATATTCCAGTCGGTTCTTACTTTCAGATCGGGTCTGTCTTTAACATAATTACCATAAATTTTATTTTCCGTAATACTGATCGGAAGTCTCTCTTCGGAATTTATCAGAAATGTCAGAGACAGTGCCATTAAGATAACTGAAATAAGTGAAATGGTTTTATATTTTTCATATGAAAATAAAACTGCAGCAAGAAATCCCATCGCTGCAACTACAGCAACTGCACCGCTTCCGCCGGTCAATGGTATCAGAATAATAAATAGAATACATGAAATTCCTGCACCTGTCAGATCATAAAAATATAATTTCGAAACATCTTTTTTATATCTGACCAGAAGAACCGAAATCACAAGTCCTGCAAAAAAGAACGGCAGTGTGATAAGAAGATAATACACCGGAAGATATAAAAGCTGAATAGATTCCGAAAGCAGACTAAAAGGATCGAATGGAATTTTATTCATCGAGATAAAAGAAAACAAAACACTAAGGCCATACAATATGGATAATATGCTGAGCAGCTTATCGGATTCTATCTTTTCTATCCTGCTGCTTAGAGCAAGCACTACACCGCTAATCCCGAATCCAAGCAATGCGACACTGATGATCATAAATGCAAAGTGATACCATAGTGAAACTGACAATACACGGGTCAGAGTGAATTCGAGAAGTAATGTTGACATTGCAACTATGAATATTCCTGCATAGTAAGCCGGTTTTGTAGTGCCGTGATTAGTACGGTTTAAAATATTTTTTTTTGCCAAACTTATTTTAAGATTTAAAATTCAGTTTATGAACAGAGATTAGTTCTTTTAAAAGACTTTCCATTTTATCTAATTTCAACATGCTGTCAGCATCACTCAGAGCTTTCTTTGGATCAGGATGTGTCTCAATAAAAAATCCGTCAACTCCAACCGCTGCCGCAGCTCTTGAAAGAGGTGCGATGAATTCAGGATTACCGCCGCTTACTCCTTTATTACCTGAAGGCATCTGTACAGAATGTGTCGCATCAAAGATCACAGGATAACCGGATTTTTTCATAATGACAAGACTTCTCATATCCACCACTAAATTATTGTATCCAAATGTAGTACCTCTTTCTGTGAGTAATATTTTTTTGTTGCCTGTTGCTTCAACTTTTTTTGCCTGAAAGATCATGTCAGCCGGTGCCATGAACTGACCTTTCTTAATGTTCACAATCTTTCCTGTTTCGCCTGCTGCTTCGAGTAGCTCGGTCTGCCTGCAGAGAAATGCCGGTATCTGTAATACATCTGCAACTTCAGAAGCCAGCTCTGCATCGAGTTCGGAATGTATGTCAGTCAATATTGGCACATCAAATTCCTTTTTTGCCATTGCCAGAATATTCAGAGACTCATCAATACCAAGTGTCCTGAAAGAAGATGTAGAAGTTCTGTTGGCTTTTATAAAAGAAGATTTGAAAATAAAGGGAAGTTTGTATTTTTCTGAAAGCTTTTTTAATGCTTCACATGTTTTGAATATAACCTGTTTTGATTCTACTACACATGGACCTGATATAAGCAGAAAATTCTCAGGGTTTTTTATATTTAATTCTTTTTTAAAATATGATGGGAGCATTTAATTTATCTGTTTAAATAATCTGTTAATTTTTCTTTTAACTCAGCTTTTGTATATCCTGATCTTTCATACATTCCTTTTGCAAGTCTTTGTCTTAGTGCTTCATATACACAGACTGCTGCTGCAACTGACACATTCAGCGACTGTATTAGTCCAAACATCGGAATTAAAAAATTTTTGTCCGACATTTCTTTTACTTCATCAGAAACACCTGTATGTTCATTACCAATTACGATAGCAACTTTTTTTGTCAGGTCAAGATCATAAAGATTCAGATTCTTTTTTTTCTCTTCATTCATATGAGTGGAATAAATCCTGAACTTATTTTTCTTTAGCTCTTCAAAACAATCTTTCACACTTTCAAATTTTTCTGTAGTTATCCATTTTTTAGCACTTGCTGAAGAAGTCTTTCCGATCTTTGGAAATTTATTTGTATTATAGATCAGGTAAATTTTGTCAATACCCGCTGCTTCCGCACTTCTGAAAATGGCACTCACATTGTGTTGATCATGTATATTCTCAAGTACAAGTGTTAAAAACTTCTGCCGTTTACTGATCACATGACTGAACTTATTAAATCTTTTTGGAGTCAAACGTGTTTGGAATTTTAAATCAAAAATTAATTAATTAACTTTCTTTAAACAATTAACAAATCATGTTATTATGAAAAAAATATATGTTCCATTAATTGCATTATTTTTGCTTACATTTATTCTCACATCTGTTTCATATTCTCAGATCAAATATACCAAACCCGAACCACGAAATATCTGGGGCTTTGGATTTTCATATTCGGAAAGAGGTTTCGGACCGAATGCAAGTTTATATGTACCAATTGGAAAAACAACTGATGTATTTTTTAATGTGCTGTTTTCTAATGTTACCGATTCACGTGAGACTGAAAGGACAGATCCATTCGGAAATACGTTTGTAATCAATAAAATAAACAGAGTATTCATGATGCCGCTCAGTATAGGATTAAGAAAGGAATTGTTTACAGATGATATAGAGGGGGAATTTGTTCCTATATTTAATGTAGGTATTTCGCCGACTTTAATTTTCCTCAATCCATATGACAGAGATTTCTTTTCAGCACTTGGTTATACCACCACACAATTTGCACTGGGAGGATTTACAGGACTGGGTGTAAGCTTCAGGCAAAGCAAGAACATGTCATTAAATTTCAATCTAAGTTATTATTATATCTCTACATTAGGAGATCCGGTCCAGAGTCTGAATGGAAGTGATATAAATAATGTCGGCGGTCTTCAGCTTGGATTTGCAATTAATTTTATGAATTGATCCGGATAATTTTTTTATCTGTGTTACAATAATTTACATTTCGAAAACATTACTGTAAAATATACTTTGTATTTTTGTAATGAATTCATTTACTAAATTATAAAAATAAGGAGATAAGAAATCTCAGATAAAATTAAAAATCAGACAGCAGCAGAGGTAAAGAAACCATTTCTAAAAAGAACCGGAGTAAGGATTACACTTTTAATAATGCTGATATTATTTGGAGTGATCACAGTAAAAGGAATAGCAATTGCAAAAAACATTCGCAAATTCGCAGACGGTCCTGAAGGATTCATAATTGACAAGATCTCAGAAAAGCTCGATCTCAATGCTTCACAAAAAGCACAGGTGGAAAGAATAAAAGCTCAGATAAAAGAAAAAATGGAATCTCAAAAACCTGATCGTGAAAGTATGATGAAAGAATTTTCTGAAGAATTTACAAAGAGTACTCTCGATAAAAACAGCATACTGGATCATATGAAAAAAAATGAAAGTAAGAAAGAAGAAATGAAAACTTTTATGATCGATAAGCTTGTGGAGTTCCATGCAATACTAACTCCTGAACAGAGAGTAAAAGCCGTTGAGCTGATGATTGAATTTAAAGAAATGAAAGATAAACATCAGCCACGAGGACCCGGAAATTTCATGAAATAGGAAACTGAAATTAATCTAATTTAATCTAAATGAAGAGGGGGCTTTGCCCCTTCTTTTTACATTATGAAAAAAATTCTTATAATTGACGATGACAAAAAACTGTCAGATCTTCTTATAGATTATCTGAAAAAATACAGTTTTGAACCTGTTTCAGTTGAGAATCCTTTAGACGGATTATCAGAACTTGAAAAAATCAATTATGATTTTGTAATACTCGATATTATGATGCCGGATATGGATGGATTTGAAACGTTAAAAGAGATACGAAAAACCAAAGATATTCCTGTGATAATGCTTACTGCGCGAGGTGAAACTACAGATAAGATTGTCGGACTCGAACTTGGTGCTGACGATTATTTATCCAAACCATTTGAGCCGCGTGAACTGCTTGCAAGGATTCAGTCTGTATTTCGAAGAACGAAAAATAAAAGAAACGGTAATTCCATTTTTGATTTTAAAGAACTATTCATTGACCCTTCTTCAAGAAAAACTTTGCTTCAGGGAAAGACATTAGATTTGACTTCAATGGAATTTGATATTTTATTGTTGTTTGCAGAGAATAACGGGAAAGTCCTTTCAAGAGATTATCTAATGCAAAAAGTAAAAGGTACTGGCTGGAATTACAATGACAGAAGCATAGATGTAATGGTCTCAAGACTCCGCGGCAAGCTTCATAAGAAAAAACTTGAATTCATTAAGACAGTTCAGTCGGTCGGTTATATATTTTTTGCTGAAGATGAAGAAGATTAAATTTCCGATATTCCTGAAATTGCTGCTGCTGTTTACAGTGTTCATTATAATAGTTAATCTGACAGCCGGATTTATTGCAAAGCTGAGTCTGGGAGTCGATCCGGCTATTATGATAAACAAATATATAATGTCATTGAATGAATATATTATCAAAGACATTGGTAACCCGCCTGATATTAAAACAGCTGAAGAGATTGCAAAGAAAAAAAATCTTGACATCAGAATTGAAACTGACGAACTGATCTGGTCAAATTCAGAAAGAATACCGGATCTGAAGGAGCTCAGACAATTCCCTGAATTTCGTGAAGGTGCTCCAAGTTTTCCGATGAGATTCAGAGGCGGTCCGCTTTTTTTTACAAAGATCAATAATGGATATATTATAATCTCTCCTGCCAAACATATAGAATTCATCGAAAAAGAAAAAGCTGTATTACTAATTATAGTAGCTATATCTATTCTCACACTTGCATTATACTTTGCGCTGCGCTGGATATTCGGACCAATAAAATCCATTTCAAAAGACATTGAAGAAATTTCCAGGGGAAATCTTAACACTAGAATAATTATCAACCGAAGAGACGAGCTTGGAAGACTTGCTGAATCTATCAATGAGATGAAGGAAAAAATTTCCAATATGATAAACTCAAAAGAGTCACTGCTCATTGACGTTTCACATGAACTCAGAAGTCCGCTTACGAGGATCAAACTTGCATGTGAATTTATAGATGATGAAAAGCTCAGGATCAAGATCAATGAAGATGTGAATGAACTTGAATCTATGATCAGTGGATTACTGGACACTTACAGAAATGAAAATACAGGTGTCAGTTTGCAAAAGGAAAATATTGATTTAACCGGACTTGTGATTAACGTAGTCACAAAATTCAATAATGACAGAGTTAATTATATAAACGAAATGAACGAATGTTTTATAAATGCTGATAAGATCGGAATTGAAACTGTTTTGAGAAATGTAATTGATAACTCACTGAAATATTCTGAAGATAAACCTGTGACAGTGAAATTATCAGAACACAAAGATTCAGCAAAAATTACTGTAAAGGATGAAGGTAAAGGTATTGATAAAAGTGAGCTTGAAAAAATATTCGAACCTTTTTACAGAACGGACAAATCAAGAAATAAAAAAATTCAGGGTTACGGATTAGGTCTCAGCCTCGTCAAAAAAATACTCGACGGTCATGGATTTCAATTTGAAATTAAAAGTGAACCTGGTGCTGGCTCTGAGTTTGTGATCCATTTTCTTGTAGTCAGATAAGTTTAAATCAACTTTAATTCTTTTTCCGCAGAGTCCGAAGAGCACGTGACTCTGCGGAAACGGCAACTCTGTGGAAATGGCAATCACTGACACACCACCTTCCTAAAAGTCATTTTTCTCTTTTTAACGTACTATAGAAAATAAAAACCACTATTTTGATAAATATAAAAACATAGGTGGAAATTTATTGATTAGTTTTTTATTTTAACCTACAGATTATAAACCCTCGCAAATAAATTTTCTTAATGTAATTTAAATTAATATCATCGTGTTAAGAAAATGTTAGTTTTTCTGAAATCATATCCCGCTTAAAGCAGAGCTGTAAATGAGAAGTTATTTAAAAATTGCGATTGGTATTTTTATCATCTTTATTTCATCCATAGATTCATACTCTCAGTTTGTGAATTTTGGAAGGAATAAAGTTCAGTACGCAGATTTTGAATGGAGTGTTCTTTCAACCGAGCATTTTAAGATCTACTATTATCAGGATGCAAAAGAGCTCGCTGAGATCGGAGCTAATTATGCTGAAGAAAGTTACAGAGAGCATCAGGAAAAATTTAAGCACTCACTCGTCGATACAGTACCAATGATTTTCTATACATCCCCTCTGCATTTCAAACAGACAAATACAACACCGGGATTAATTCCTGATGGGGTAGGAGGATTTTTTGAATTTATTAAAGGAAGAGTTGTAATTCCTTTTGAGGGATCACTTTCACAATTCAGGCATGTCATTAAACATGAACTTGTCCATGTATTTATGATGAGTAAAATTGGTAATGTGCAGAAGACTCACAGGAAATCTATCGGTGCTGCACCGCCACTCTGGTTTACAGAAGGACTTGCAGAATACTGGTCCACACAATGGGATACACAGGCTGACATGGTTTTAAAAGATGCAGTGCTTACAGGATATCTTCCGGGACTCAGTAACTGGGAAAGAGTTTACGGGACATATCTGATGTATAAGCTTGGTCAGAAAGTACTTGAATACATTGCTTTGAATTTTGGTGAAGATAAGATACTTCAGCTCATCGATAATTTCTGGGTCGATGAGAATTTTTCAAATGTAATGCAGTATACTCTTGGGGTTGATTACGCACAGTTTGATAAAAATTTTCTTTACTGGCTGGAAAAGCAATATTACCCTGAGTATAAGGATCTGGATGATCCTTCAGCGGTGTCAGAGAATATTTACACAGAATCTTTTGCGCATAAGCCGACATATTCAAATGCTAACGGCAATCAGGAAGTTTTTTTTATTGGAAATAAGACGGGCTTTACAAGTATCTTTAAACTTAATTTAAGAAAGCTCAGTGATGGAGCGGATCTTGTGATCGGAGGAGAGTCAAGTGATGAATTCGAACAGTTCCATTTTTTCAGGACGGGGATTGATGTTTCATCTACAGGAAATCTTGCATTCATTACTCAAAAGGGAAATGCAGATGCACTTCACATTCTAAACACTAGGACAAATGAAGTAATAGCCGACTATTCATTTCCGGATATTGTAAGTATTGGTTCGCCTTCATGGAGTCATGACGGAAACAAAATCACATTTCCTGCAACGGATTTTGGTGGGATCAATGATCTCTACATTCTGGATCTTTTGACCAACGAACTCACAAGACTTACCAATGATTATTATGATGACAGAGATCCGGATTTTTCACCCGATGGAGATCATATTGTATTTTCATCAGACAGAACTACCTTTGGCAAAAAGAAAGCATATAATTTATTTATATATGAAATAAAAACAGGCAGGATAGATTATCTGACTATCGGTGACCAAATTGATTACGCACCGAATTTTTCAGAGGACGGTACTAAGATCATTTTTACTTCTGACATTAACGGACCGCAGAATATATGGATGATAGATCTGAAAAAAGCTATTACTTCAGAAAAATCTGAATCCGGAACTAATGCTCTTGAAGACAAAAGCGGTATAAATTATGATGATCTGGAAATGAGACAGATCACATATTTTATTTCTGCAGCTTATGATCCTAAATGGAGCGGTAAGGACAGAATTGTATTTTCTTCATTTGAAAAAGGATCTATCAGTATAAAAATGTTAAGGAGCATTCAGGAAAGGTTTGACAGTAGTAAGAATGTTGTAAAAACTAATATTAAGGAGAAAGGTGAAAACTGGACAGCGGATAAAATTAAGAGCTACACAAATAAAAATAATGTTCCATATAAAAAAGATTTTTCTTTAGATATTGCAACTACAGCTTTGACTGTGGATCCTGTATTTGGAGCAAACACCGGCGGTATCATTTCACTAAGCGACCTGCTGGGAAATGAAAAATATTATTTTTTGATATTTAATAATTCAAACGGAAGTGAAGATTTCTGGAACAGTTTTAATATTGCAATATCAAAAATTTCTATTGAGAACAGATTAAATTATGCTTACGGAATTTATCATCTGTCAGGAAGAAGATATGATCTGGGAGAATTTAATTCGTCGTTTTATGAAAGACAATATGGCGGTTATCTTAGTCTTGCATATCCGTTATCATTTTTCAGGAGACTGGAAATGACTACAAGTCTTTCGCAATCTACAAGGAGTTACGATCTTTTTGATAATACGCGGTCACTTCTTCTTTCAAATTTTATCAGCTATGTTAAGGACAATACTCTCTGGAATTATACCGGTCCGATGGACGGCGAAAGACTTAATCTCACTCTTGGATATACTACAGATATTGCAAATTCAAACATAAACTATTATTCATTATTTTTTGATTTCAGAAAATATTTCAGATTGGGAGGACCTACAGCTCTGGCGTTAAGGACACAATTTTTTATGAATGAAGGTAAAGAAGAAAGAAGATTTTTTATGGGTGGCAGCTGGTCTCTCAGAGGATGGCCGTTAAATTCTATAAGAGGAAGCAAACTGTGGCAGACAAATCTTGAATTAAGATTTCCACTGCTAAATGTTATTGCTCTGCGTTTCCCTCTCGGAATAGGATTTGATTTTCCGGGTATTCAGGGCGCAGTGTATTTTGATGCAGGAAATGCATGGGATCGAAATTATACAAATGTTTATACAAACACTTACACCCGCGGAAGTATAGGAGCTGGTATCAGATTAAATGCACTCGGGCTTGTCGTGCTCAGATATGATTTTGGAAAAAGGATTGAAGAAAATTTTACAAAACTGCAGGGTGATTTTTATCAGAATTTTTATTTCGGATATAATTTTTAATTCAATTCATTTCTATTTTATGCAGGAGGGTGATTGTTCATATTTAAAATGTCCATTACTTTTCCAGCGATGTGATCAGCCAGATCATTAAAATCCCCGGGATTGTATTCAAAACTTGGCATAGCCGGTACAATCTTTCCGCCCGCTTCAATAACCTTTATCATATTGCTGAGATGGATCTTATTCAACGGAGTTTCTCTCGGAACCATCACAAGAGGTTTGGAATATGACAAACCATAATCTGCCGACTTTTCCATAAGGGTTTTACATTCCCCGTTTGCAATACCGGCAAGTATTCCCATTGAGCAGGGGGCAATGACCATTCCGTGACAATTAAATTTATTTGTAAATATTTCTGATTTGAGGTCTAGGTTATTATGAAATGAAACTGTGGATTTTAAAATCAGGATCTCCGGAAATAAAGTCTGAATTACATTCGGCTTGAGATCGATGCCGCATTCTTTGTACATTGTGTAAGAAGCATATTCCGATAAAATAAGATCTACATTAAAATCATTGATAAGAAGTGCTCTTAAAATTCTGAGTCCGTAAATTGCACCACTTGTACCTGTGATTGCAAGAATGATGTTCTTTCCTTCTCCGTCATATGTCTTTATTAAAGATGATGTTTCTGTCTGTGTAACTCCGGATATTTTTTCGTCCGCCATAGTTGAATTTAATTTCGGTTTAATAAATATGAAACTGTGATAAATAATACTGTCGCAGTTATTACAAATATAATATTTTGAAATATAAAAATCTGAATTAAAAACACTGCTACACCTATGACCATCGATATTAGTACTTCAAGAAACCGTGTTGCAGAATTATATTTTGAACTCTCCAGTGTGAATGGTAATGTTTTGTCAAATAATGAAGCTATTGAAATCACAAAATAAACTGAGCTTGATATGTAAATAAAATTAAGGAATATTGTCAGCGTATCTGCTTTAAATAAAAGCATTAAAAATATAAAAATTAGCATCGGAAGAATCATCACAAAATAAATAAACGAATTTACGCCTTTAATATAAGATGAAATATTTCCGGATGGAAGAGAATCAAATATCCACTTTGTATCTGATGAGCTGTCATCGAGAATTTTTGTATTTGAAATCAGCATCCTTGCACACAAAAGTACAGTGAGCGATACCGAAGGACTGATCACTAAAAATGCTGTTCTTAAAAATCCTGATTTGCTTTCAAAAAATAAATATTCAGCAGAGTTTGAAAAAAATCCAATGATCACTACAATAACAGGGATTATCAATAGCGGAATATATTTTAGTCTCAGATAACGGGAATTATTTATGTGATCTCTTACCAGACGGAATGAAGCCAATTCAATATTACTGCCGGGAAGAAGCCTTGTAAATAATTCAGATGCTTTTTTAAATTCAGGGAATTTGAATTTTGATGTTTTATTTCTTTTAAGAGATAAAGCATTTTCTAAAAGAATGTTATATCCGGTAGAAATAAATTTATACAGCATTAAAAACACAACTGTACATACCGCCAGTAATATTAAAAATATTAAAGGTTCATAAACTGATCCTGAAAAAAATGACTGAGGAAGATATTTAATAAACCCGTCTGAAAGGAGATCCTGTTTCTGAAACATCTGAGAATCGAAGGAAGATGGTCTGCTGCCTTTTGAAGTGGAATAGAATACGAAAATAAAAAACAGGAACTGGAATAAGTTTAAAAAAACAGTAGAGTATTTTTTTAAATAAATCAGTATCAGACAATAGATCAGTGTAACGGATCCAATAGATAAATAGCAAAATAAAATATTTGTAAAGAAGAAAGAAACAGAAAGTGATGTGCTTTCAGAAATGGAATAAAAAAATATTATCTGAGGTACAGATGCTGTGATTATAAATATCAAAAGATAAACAACTGCGGATAAAAACTTAGCGGAAAACACCTGTCCGATCTTAATGGGAAGCGATCTTAGAATATCTATGCTGCCGGTTGCAAGAAACAGATTGTTGAAATCATTAATGACGATCATTGTCAGCAGGAAGAGGTTTGAAGTGAGAGACATTATCACAAAACTTCTCTCATCATACACAAGACTAAAGCTGAAAGAGAGCATGGTATTGGAAAAAAGATAAGCTATAACAATGCCTGCAAGTTTTTTAAAACCTGAATTATCCTTATCTCTGTAATCAAGTTTTTGAAACAATAAAAAAAGAGGTAATGTATTTCCCATCATATTATTTCCCTGAATTTTTTTTAGCCTTATTTTCCCTTAGTTTTTTCTTGTACTCTTTTATTGCATTCAGATGCTGATCATAAGTTTCAGAAAAATTATGACCGCCTTCGCCTGTTGCAACAAAGAAAATGAACTTATTGTCTTCAGGATTTAATGCAGCGAGTATAGCTTTCAAACCCGGATTATTTATTGGACCGGGCGGAAGTCCTTTATTCTGATAAGTATTATATGGAGATTTGAATTTCAGATCTTCGAAAAGAAGTCTTGACTTTGGACCGCCGGGAATGACATACTGAACAGTCGGGTCGGCTTCAAGACGCATATTTTTTTTCAGACGGTTGTGATAAACTCCTGATATTATTGGTTTTTCTTCTGCAATGTTTGTCTCACCTTCGATTATAGATGCAAGTGTGATTATAGAAAGTAATGTGTCTCTATGATTTTCTATTGCAGACTCTATTTCATCATTGCTTAAAACTTTTTCACGGAACCTGTCAAAAAGGATTTCCACAAATTCTTTTTCAGTGATCTGCAGAGAGACTTCATAAGTATCCGGAAATAAAAATCCTTCAAGATTTTTGATCCTGCCTTTTAATCCCAGATTATTTATCAGAGAATCATTTGATGCTTCCAGTAAAAATTTTTTCTCAGAATGCATAAATTTTTTCTCAGCCAGAATTGCAATTTTTTTCAAAGTATAACCTTCGGGAATAATAACCTTTGCCAACTGAACAGTATTGTCTGTCAATATTCTGATAAGTTCAATATTGCTCATACCGTTTTGAAGAATGTAGTTCTTTGAGATAATGTTACCGTCGTTAAGAGTAAGCATTACTGCAATTTTGAACAGCAGTCTGTCGGAAATGATATCATTTTTTTCAAGATCATCAATAACACTGTTAAGACTCGAGCCCTGTGTAACAGAAAATTTCTTTTCTGCAGAGCCGTCCCAGAAATATTTAGAAAAAAAGATCTGATAAACGGAAAAAGATATCAAAATTATATTCAGTAAGAGAATATAAATGTAATATCTTTTAATTTTAGATATTGAAAATTCCAATTAAATGATTTGGATTATTTTGATATTTAAGTGCGTTGCCTGTCCTTAGTAATATCAAGATCTATATTACTTGAACTGATTAAAACTTCCCTCCTGAGTAATGCGCGCATTTAAGGAATCATTCACGATTACCAGATTATCTTTTGCAATTTTATTTAATGGTTCCATTGTAATTACTTTATCAAGAAGTACTTTTGATTCTTCAAATCGACCTTTGGTGCTAAGATATATTCCATAATACAAATTAGCATCTTTGAAATCCGGCATTATTGAAAGAGCTGAATTTAAATCTTTTTCATAATTTAAATCATCTTTCAAAATAGAATATCCATAAGCTCTCAGATAATAAGCATATGCATAGTTTGGTTCTAATACTAAGAGACGGTTCATGAAATGAATCAACTGTTGCGCAGCTTTTTGATTAACTAATTTCAGTCCATACATGACAAGTTCATTTGCTTCACGTGAAAGAACATGTGTCTCATCCGGATTGAATTTATATATATCCATTATTTCAGGTGAAATATTATCAGGTGTAGTATATAAAGGGGTCTGATTAGCAACTCTATACCATTCTCTTAAAAATGCAAGATAAGTAACGTTATGCTCTTTGAGATACTCTGTCATGTATTGAACATAATCTTTGTCATTAATTTTTGAAATTAATTCAGGTGTAACGAGTCCTGCTACGTCAACGACCTTCCTTCCACTATAAAAACCAATTGCTCCAATATCATGAGTTGCAATAACATCTCCTTCTTTGGAGTATTTCTGGAACCAGTAAGCTGCATTAACTTGTCTGTCATGGATGTATCGGCATTCTACTGCATAAGCTACTCTGACTTCATCATAGTTTTTTATTCCATTAAAATAAGTAATACCAATCAGTATGTAAAATATACTTCTTGAAAATAATGGATTATTTGAAAACTTGTTTATTATCCTTGCCATATCTCTGAACCCAATAGTTCCAACAAGTATAAAGAAAGGAATTAACGGCATCATATATCTTCCAAACCTGTGAGCATAAGGAAGTTTATACCAATAGATAAAAACCATTATCAGAGCGAATGCTATGTATAATGTGTTTTGATTATAATTCTTTTTGTAAATGTCATAAATTAATTTCCCAAAAGAAAAAATAAATCCGATCATAATCAGATAGTAAGATCCCCCTACAGAAACAGGATAGAAAGAACCTTCTTTGAAAAAATTCCAGACCTCCAAGCTTAAAAAATCCCACCGGCTTCTGAATTCAGGTGAGTAATAAGTTAGTTTGGCATTGTAGGTATTTGGAAGTATAGTACCTGAAAGAAAATAATTCATCCCGAAATATGCAGCGATAATAACACCGAAAATTATTCCTATAGTCTTAATTTCTTTAGACGAAAATAATTTTAAATTTAACTGATCTTTGGAATAGTGTTTTACTAATAAATAATCAATTACTACAGCAGCAATAAAAGCTACTCCGTCGGGTCGGGTCCATATTATGAGTCCGAGGAAAACTGCAAACGGAATCGCACTCCTTATCCGGTAAAAATATGCGCATGCAAGAAGTAAAAAAATGAACATGGTAGTTTCCATTCCGGATAACGAAATGAAATTCATCCATTTATCTATAATAAAAATTAATGTACAGAGAAGGGCAAATAAATTTTCCTTATCGAATTCAAATGAGCTTAATCTGTAAAATGCAAGTGAAGCCAGCACGAAAAATCCAACACCAAGTGCATAACTCAGAATCATTTCATTCGAAACAATCAAAAATCCTATAGCGACTATTAAGGTATATAGCGGGGATGTAGAGCCGGCAGTGACCATCTCTCCTTTAAAAAAAGAAAAGCTGAAATATTCTATAAGATTCTTTCCGAATGTAAGATGGATCCACGGGTCATCTAACGGGAAGCTCATATACTTATTTGAATTTACTGCAAATCTCAGATAAATAAATGCGAGTAATACTGGCAGCAGAATAACTATTGCATAAAAAACTATTTTTAATACTTTACCGGGCTTGAAGGGTTCTTCAAAACTGTATTTTCCATAGTCTTCCTTATTAGTCCTTTTCTTCTTTACAGGAATTTTTATCTTCTTCATATGAAACAAAATAATTAATTGAATATGTAAATTCAATTTTTAAATTGCTGTGGTGTTTGTGAATAAATTACACGACACAAAATCCCGAACTTTCCCCAAACCAAAAAAATAATTTCA
>DAORRV010000056.1:0-24038 GCA_035443185.1 Ignavibacteria bacterium
GCAAATGAATTCAGATAAAATGTTTTAGTAATCGAAGCGAAGAAATCTAAATTTCTAATGTAAGAAATTCAGATAGTCCGGATAAATAATTGAGATTGCGTCGACCGAAGAGCACGGTCTCACAAAGTCATAGAAATATGTCATATTATTTTTGAAAAAAGCCTTCAAAACCAATTTAGAGAGAAACATTCCCAGGTCAAGAATTTAAGATCTATATCAGATCTCCAAATTAATAACAGCTCGAATATTACTTTTATTGTAAGCAACATTTGTCAATCATAAATGAGTACCTGTACTTCTTAACAATCTTATTAACAAATTTCTAACAAATATAAAAATCTATGATAATAAATTGTATAAAATTGTTTCTCAAGAAACATTTTAACTACTGTGTAAAATCAAATACTTAAGTTGAATGGGTTCAAGTGTCGCAAATTGAATTTGAAATTGCACATTTATAATACAAAATTTTACTAATTAATAACAATTGATATAAATATATAATACTTAAAAAAATATAATTCTATGCATAGAAAATTAACTTAGAATTGAATAAATTGGCAGTTCAAATAATCCGTATTGAGTAATAAATTTATGAAAAATTTTGACATAATAGTAGTTGGTGCCGGGCATGCCGGAATCGAGGCATCCTATGCAGCTGCGAGGATGGGATTATCTGTCGGACTTGTTACAATGGATGTGAATTCCATCGGCAGAATGAGTTGTAATCCTGCAATAGGAGGAACTGCGAAAGGTCATCTTGTCAGAGAAATTGATGCGCTTGGCGGAATTATGGGAGAAATTGCTGATAAGACGGGAATTCAGTTCAAAATGCTCAATACTTCAAAAGGTCCTGCAATCTGGTCGCCAAGATGTCAGTCCGACAAAGATCTTTATTCTAATGAAGCTAAAAAAGTTATTAAAGACCAAGAAAATATTGAAATTATTCAGGATATGGTGAAAGAGTTGATAGTTTCTGAAATGAAAAATAATGAAAACGGATATTCTTTTATAATAAATGGAATAAAAACTGAAACCGGTCTGGAAATTAAATGCAGTTCGGTGATAATTACTTCAGGAACTTTCCTCAATGCCGTAATGCATACCGGAAAGTCAAATATCGAAGGCGGGAGACTGGGTGAAAAGGCAGCTACGGGTCTTTCAGAATGTATGCTTGGAATGGGTTTTGAAACGGGTAGATTAAAAACAGGAACCCCTCCAAGATTATTTAAAGAAACCATTGATTTTTCAGTTACTGAAGTTCAGAAGGGTGATGATAATCCAAAACCATTTTCACATAAAAAGTACTTCAAATTTCCACTTCAGGAGCAAATTGACTGCTATTTGACTCATACAAATGAAAAAACACATGAAATTCTGAGAACAGGATTTGAAGATTCGCCTATGTTTACAGGCAGGATAAAGGGAATTGGTCCTAGATATTGCCCGTCAATTGAAGATAAAATTTCAAGATTTTCAGATAAGCTGCGTCATCAGATATTTCTTGAACCTGAAACTCTCAACGGAAATACTATTTATATGAATGGTTTTTCAACAAGCCTTCCGATTGACGTTCAGGAAAAAGCTGCTCAGACTATTCCAGGTCTGGAAAAAGTAAAACTCGCAAAACAGGGATATGCAGTCGAATATGATTTCTTTCCGACTCATCAGATAAATCTTACATTGGAGACAAAACTGGTTTCCGGTCTTTATACTGCAGGTCAGATAAACGGAACTTCAGGTTATGAAGAAGCTGCAGCTCAGGGACTTATGGCCGGGATAAATGCCGCATTGAAAATTAAAAAAGAAGATCCATTCATTCTCAAAAGAAGTGAAGCATATATCGGTGTGATGATTGATGATCTGATAAATAAATGTCCGGACGAGCCTTACAGAATGTTTACGTCATGTGCAGAATACAGACTTGTGCTCAGACAGGATAATGCTGACAGAAGACTGATGAAATATGGTTATAAATTTGGTTTGATAGATAATAATATGATGAATTATCTTAATGATAAAACATCACTTATATCTGATGGTATTGAATTTTTTAGAAAAAATACGATAAGTCCAAAAAATATGAATGAGACTTTGATCAGAAAAAATTCAAAAGAATTACCACAGCATGAATTTATGTATAATGTCATTAAACGAAGTGAAGTTACAATAAAGGACATGCTCGATCTGAAATCATTTGATGACAATGAATTAATTTCAAAAATCAGAGATAATGAAGATGCAGCCAATCAAATTGAAATTGAGATCAAATATAAAGGATATATTGACAGACAAGATGAACAGATAAGTAATTTTATAAAAAATGAAACAATCAGAATTCCTGAAGATTTTAAATTTGAAAAAATAAAATCATTATCAACAGAGGCATTAGAAAAGCTTCAGAAAATCAAGCCTACTTCAATAGGGCAGGCAATGAGGATTTCAGGTGTGCGTCCATCAGATATATCTGCTGTATTGATATATATGCGCGGATAATAAAATTTTATTATATTTTAAAAATTATGAATACACAGATCACAGAAGATCAACTTATAGAAATATATTCGGAAATTTCAGAAGGAAATGCTGAAATTAAAAAATATTATCCGGGAGATTCTCCTGACAGGCAGCCGGTTCAGACCGTTTATGGCGGAGCTCAATTATTTAAGTCCGGCACAATAAAAAAGATTGGTGAACTTGCTTTAAAATCTTTTAAAGAATTTGGTTCAGATCCTCAGACTTTTTCTAAAGGGCTTGGTTTAGTAGGTGATGATGATTACAGAAAGCTGATACATTCAAAGGTTTTAAAGAAACTTGAAAGAGAAGCAGTTGAAGATTTCAGAATAGATTTTGAAGATGGATTTGGGATAAGACCTGATGATGATGAAGACCAAACTGCTGTTTTTACAGCAGGTGAGACTGCAATTGCAATGAAAGAGAATCTGCTTTCACCATTTTTGGGGATCAGAATTAAATCCTTTTCAGACGAAATGATGAAGAGAGCAATCAGAACTCTTGATATTTTTATAACTGAACTTGTTCAAAAAACTGACGGAAAACTTCCAGATAATTTTGTAATTACTTTACCAAAGGTAACAAATAAAAAACAGGTGTCAGCATTTGTGAAAGTTCTGAAAACACTTGAAAAGAAAACCGGTCTTTCTGACGGAAGTCTGAAAATGGAAATGATGATAGAGACAACTCAATCAATTTTTGATCACAATGGAAATGCAAATCTGATCTCTTTGGTAAATGAAGGTGAAGGTAGATGCATTGCAGCGCATTTTGGAGTTTATGATTATACAGCACTTTGTGACATCACAGCGAAATATCAGAACATGCAACATTCAGTATGTGACTTTGCAAGACAGATGATGAAGGTGACATTAGCGGGGACAGGTGTTTGGTTGTCAGACGGTGCTACGAACATAATGCCTGTGACGATTCACAGAGGTGAGGATCTCACTGCAGAAAAGATCCGCGAAAATTATGAAAGTATTTACAAAGCATGGAAGATCTCTTTTGATGATATTAAACATTCATTACAAAGTGGATTTTATCAGGGCTGGGATCTTCATCCTGCACAGATACCTGTGAGATATGCAGCAGTTTATGATTTTTTTCTCGAAAGTTTGGACCAGGCTTCGGAGAGACTTACAAATTTTATTGACAAAGCTGCACAGGCAACATTAGTTGGTGATATATTTGATGATGCTGCAACGGGGCAGGGTTTACTGAACTATTTTTTGAGAGCATTTAATTGTGGTGCAGTAACAAAAGATGAGATAATAAAGACCGGATTGACGGAAACAGATCTTAGAGGACGGTCATTTATGAAAATAATAGAGAACAGGAAGTAGGTTCCGGTATAGATTTTATTTGGTAATAAATTCAGGTTTTGGAATTTGATTTGAGATTGGACTTAAGTTTTGAAACCAGACAGGTTTTATAAACTCAGGATTCGATTACGATACAATCAGACAAACGTGTCAGATTTGATAAGAAAAAAAGTAAACTCCATATTTTAATTCCCCGCAATTGATACATACCATTTTAATTCCATTATATTTAATTTAAAAAAAATACTTTTATGAATGAAACCACAACAATTACATTACAGGAAGTAGAAACTGCGATTTCTAAACTCGATAATATTGAAAAATTTCAGGACAATTTTTTAATAATAGAAAAATTCGTTTCAGATTATTATAACTACAGTATTTCCGAAAGGGAAAATCAAAATTTCAACGCTTCCTATCAGTACATATCAGCAGGATTCAATCTTTGCAATAATACATTCATAAGATTAAAAAAGATCATTGAAGAAAATCAAAATAATGAACTAAAAAATATACTGGATCAGAAGTTGTTTGAAACTGAAATTCAAATGCTGAGATTTAATTCTGCAAATAATTTTACAACAGGATTGTTCCATTTCTCAAACAGAAATCCCGGTCTCGCAAATCAGTTTTTTTCTGAAAGTGAAAAAAATTCAAAAGAATTATATAATAAAACAAAAGACAGCATATTTGCAATTGAGTCAGAGCTGTCAAAAAATTATAAACACATGTCGGAAGGTCTTGAAAATACTTTAACAGGAGATCTTATCGACGCAAGAAAAAATTATCAGATTGCAAAGATAGGATTTGAAGACATTATCAAAAAACTTCAACACGAAAATACTGATGAAAATAGTTTATTAAAAACAAAAATAGATTATGTCTGCAGGGAATGTACTAATATGCTGCATATTGCAAATGCTCAGTACTACTTTAGATCAAAAAATTACAGACTTTCCTTTGAAAATTATGAAAAATTAATCTCATCTTATAAACAGACTATAACAGATTTTTCAGGAATTGATGATGATATAGATATTGATCCAGATGAAGACTCTGATCCGGTATTAGAATCATTAAAAAATTTTTATCAGGGAAATTATTTTTATTATACAGGTCATATGAATATTGTAAAAGGTCTGGATTTTCAGGAGTCAAGTAAATGGGAAGATGCTCTCGAATCTTTTGAAAAAGTTAGAACAGACTGGACAAGATCTACCGAGTTTCTGCTTAAATCGAATATTCCCCAAGCGCTTACATTACAGGAAACATTAAGTCAAAATGAATTTTCCATAGATCAATATATCAGCTCATGTTTGAAAGACAGAGATCAGCTGCAAAGAATAAACGAGCTTGAGGAAAAAGTGAAAATGCAACAGGAAGAATTATTCAACATGCTGAAGCCATCAGGAATAACAGTAAATAATATTCAGGATATTAATAACACGGTAGAACAAAATGTTCAGATCGTGCAGAAGATCGAATACAAAACCCGTGAAAACATAAAAGAACTTTTGGAATTACTTAAAACTGTTCCATTAAATGAATTTGATAAAAAGGAAATTGAATCTGAAGGAAAAGAGCTTGTTGAATCAAAAGAAAAAGGAGTAAAATTTTTAGATAAGGCAAAATCTTTTACAGAAAAGATCAGCGGAATAATAAAAAATGTTGGAGAAATTGCTACACCTATAATTCCAATTGTAAAAGCACTTGCACTAATGTTAGCTTAATATAAAATATTAAAACGTGTCGGAAATAAACATAATCCGGTCTTCTTTATTTGAAAAATATCCTGAAATAATTTTCGGATTCAGTACTAAGACGGGCGGTGTATCACCTGAACCTTTCTGTCTTAACTTAAGCAATGCAGTAGGTGATGATCCCGAAAATGTAAAAGTGAACAGAAAATTTTTTTTAAGTGAACTTGGTATTGAAGAAAAAAAAGTAACTTTTCAAAAACAAATCCATTCTTCCATTATAAATTACTCATCTAAACCATGTCACTTCGACGGATGTGATGCAATTTATACTGATGTTAAAGAAAATTTTCTTGCAGTCGGTGTAGCTGACTGCATTCCAGTATTCTTATATGACCCGGTTAGAAAAATTATTGCCGGCATTCATTCAGGATGGATGGGAACTAAAGAAAAGATCCTTACTAAGACAATTGAGGAACTCATTAAAAAGTTTAATACTGATCCATCAGATCTGATCTCATTTATCGGTCCGGGAATTTGTCAGGACCATTATGAAGTGGGAGAAGAAGTCGGATTACTTTTTGATGAAAATGTAAGATACAGATCAGGTGAAAAATATTACCTCGATCTGAAAAAAGATAATTTTAAACAGCTTTTAAAAGCAGGTTTGAGAAATGAAAATATAGAGATCTCTGACCTCTGTACATTTAAAGAAAAAGATCTGCTGCATTCATACAGAAGAGACGGTGTAAGATCAGGAAGAATGTTTGGGGTTATTGGATTGATATGACCTTTGAATGTTTGAGAAATTGTATGATTTTATCTCAGATTTTTCATTAAAAAATTTTTGAGAAAAATAAACAGATCACACTGCAACTGAAGGTTTGTTTTTTTTGAGAACATTGTAGGTATAAAAAGTTGCAAATATCATTATGATACCACCGGTAATAAACGGATACTGGTATCCAAAATACTGATATGTAAATCCTCCCCACAGCGGTCCGAGAAATCTGGCAAACGCGCTCAGAGACTGATTTATTCCAAGTACAGTCCCTTGTTCATCAGGCTTAACATTCTGCGAAAGAAGACTGATCGATACAGTATTATTGAATCCGTTTCCAACTGATAAGACTGCTGTTATTGCAAGCAAAACTTCAACTGACTGTGAAAATCCAATAAGTCCCAATCCGAATATTGTCAGAAAATTTCCGAGAATAAGAGTATTTGCCTCACCAATTTTTTTCTGAAAAATCTTTATCAAAAAGATCTGAACAAGTGCTCCTATTATACCCATAAAAGAAAACAAATATCCTATCTCTGCCTGACTGAGTCCCAACCCTTCCTTTCTTTCTGCAAAAAGCTGATAGGTGCCGAAAATATTTGAAAATGAAAATACTGCTACAAAGAAAATGATTATGTATTTCCCATAATTTTTATTCTTAATAGTATCAATATAAAGCTTAACATTTAAAAGATTCCTTACTGATTTTTCTTTTCTGTTCTTCATTTGAATTTCTATCGGTAGAGTTTCTTTAAATACAAAAATTGCCAGTAGTAAAGCTATTAAGGAAAGTCCTGCGGAAATAAATACAGGAAAACTATATCCAAAACTTTCTGAAAGTACTCCGCCTACTGTTGGCCCAAATACAAATCCCAAAGAAAATGCAGCACTGATCAGACCCATTCCTTTTGATCTTTCCTCAGGCGGTGTTACATCTGAAATGACTGCCTGAGCTGCTGAGATATTTCCAGCGAATGCTCCTGCAAATCCTCTTGCAAAAATAAATAGAAATACTGACATCAAAGCACCGGAAAATACAAGTGCCATCAAAAGATTTGAAACGACGCTGCCTGCTAAACTTATGATCAGTACACGCTTCCTGCCATATTTATCTGAAAGAGTCCCCCAAACAGGTGTAAATAAAAACTGAGTAAGCGAAAATATTCCAACCATCAGTCCAATCGTAAATTCATTAATGTGAAGTACGCTTACAGAGAAAGTCGGCAATAATGGAAGAATTATTCCGAAGCCAAGCAGATCAATAAATATTGTAAGGAAAATTATAAAAAGGGTGGTTCCCTTGTTGTGAGATTTAAGATTGATCATAACTCATAAACCGGTACCGGACAAAACGAAACAATGAATATAAAAAATGTAAACCAGCCGACCATCATTCTGCCGCTGCTGAGCGGCTGATCATATTCAGGAAAAACGGGAGGGTGTTTAATTTTAATTACAAACAATATAAGCAAAGCCCAGACAAGCCAGTTGATTGAACCCCAGTTTATATTGATCTCCATAAGCGGAAGTAGCCCTGCAAGTCCGAAGAAAAGTAATAATGCAAAAGTAGCATAAGCAATGTATTTATGTTTGTCGCCAAACATCGCATAGGAAATATGTCCGCCATCAAGCTGTCCGACCGGCATCATATTTAGAGAAGTTATCAGAAGCCCAAACCATCCGACGCACAGGAATGGGTAATGATAAAATTCATTCATTGGAGGCATGAAAACATCAGGTGACGATGCAAATATTTTTTCAAAAGACCAAAATATTATATTATATCCGAAAGAAAATCCGCCGACTGGAATTCCTGTTGCTCTGTATTCAGGATGAATTTCGTACATATAATTTATCGACGGCAGTGTAAGAAATCCGATAAGTAAAATTATTAAAGTCGTGACCCAACCGGCGATTGGTCCGGCAGCTCCAATATCAAATAAAGCTTTTCGACTATAATTCCTTGCCTTCATCCGAATGACCGCTCCCATTGTTCCAAATGGATTTAAAAAAATAAAAGGAAAAGGAATATAATAAGGTAAAGTAACAGGAACGTTATGGTACTTCGCTGCAAAGTAGTGACCGAATTCATGTGTTGTGATCACAAGTAAGATCAGAAATGCATATGTAAGACCCAGTGGAAAATATTCAAGTCGATACGGATCCAGATTCAGCCAGTATACACCGGCTAATGTAGTCGAGATAAAAGTAAGTATGAATAAAAGAATATTTAACCATACACCTGTTTCCTTTTTTTCTTCGTTGAATTCCTGATATTCTGAATAAACTTCATTCTGTATGTCTTCCCGGTATGGCTCGACAGGTTCTGATTGTTCGTAAGGTTTCATTGATGCAAAATAATTTTAATGAATATTAAATTCAATCTATCTTTACTCTTTAATTAAATATCTGTTTTTATGATATTGCAAAATATCAAATCATAAATTTGTCACAGCACTTGGATAATAATTCTCCTGAAATTACAGACCCGGCACCTCAGCATAAAAAAGGACCGTTGTCAAAGATCCCTCCACTATATTTTATATTTTTATCTCTCGCACTGGTATTTTTTCTTTATCAGATCGTAGGGGGATTGATCTCCTATTTCATGCTCGGTGAAAATATGGAGATCAATAGTGATAATCTCAATGTAACAAGGATCGTACTTACATTTGCGCAGTTCATGTTTATACTTGCACCTGCCATAGTGCTTGTGATGCTGCAGGATAATAATATTAAGGAAACCTTCAGACTGAAATTACCGAAAATAAATTTAATGGTTTATTCTATTATAGGTTTGATATTTGTACAGCCGTTTCTTCAGGTGTTTTTATATTTTCAGAATGAACTGATCTTCTCTCTTCCATTTGGAACTGAGTTTTTAAATCAGCTGAAAGAAATGTTTGATATGCTTGAATCCACTACGGTAAAGCTTGTCACTGCAGATTCAATTCCGGAATTTCTGTTAGTAATTTTGGTAATTGCAATTACACCCGCTATCTGTGAGGAGTTTCTTTTCAGAGGTCTGGTATTTAAAAATTTTGAAAAGATACTGCCGGCTTCAAAAGCCATATTTTTTTCAGGACTGCTTTTCGCTTTGTTTCATTTTCATCCTTTTAATCTGATCCCGCTTATAATTTTAGGTGTATATCTTACTTTTATAGTTTATCATTCGGGAAGTATTCTGACAGCGGTGATCTGTCATTTTCTGAATAATTTCATTTCAGCAATGGCAGTTTATATATACGGATCAGAGACATTCTCATCTTTGGGAACGGAAAAATCTTTCAGCACAGATGAGAAGCTGCAGTTTCTTTTATTGGGAATTATCTCTCTTGCTGCATTCTTATTTGTTTGTAAAATGATCAAAAGAAATTCAACAGCATTTTCGAAAGAACTTTTTTCAAAAGATATAATTAATGAGTAATCTCATAAAAAGAATTATCGCAGGAATTTTTGGAATACCTTTGCTACTTTATATTTCATATGAAGGAGGATATTTACTTCTTGGACTTACTTTGATTCTTAATACAATTGCTATGTGGGAATTCTGTTCAATGTTTGAAAAAAAAGAGATTTACACATTAAAAATATTAACAGTGGCAGCCGCAGATACACTGCTTGTATTCTCTGTAAACTCATCCGGAATTTCAGAACAATTAATTTTAAACATTTTATTTTGCGGAATACTTTTTATTACTTTTGAAATTTTCAGAAAAGAAAAACGGAGTCCAATAAATCCAGCCATATCAGCTTTTGGTCTGTTGTACATTACAGTGCCGTTTATACTTATGAATTTTCTTCAGTCACAATCAGTAAAGCTGATCATTGTATTTATTTTTATTTTAATCTGGACTTGTGATTCGATGGCATATTTCGGAGGGAGAATGTTTGGTAAGCGTAAGCTCAGCGATATCAGCCCAAATAAAACATGGGAAGGATCTGTAACCGGATTTATTTTTACTGTTATAATTTCAGTGCTGCTTCATTTTATTTTTCCAAATGAAATAACTATTTATAAAGCTGTGTCTATTGGAATTCTGATAGGAATATTCTCTCAGACAGGAGATCTTTTTGAATCAATGATAAAAAGATATTGTGGAGTAAAAGATTCTTCAAACCTGATCCCCGGACATGGCGGTATATTAGACAGATTCGACAGCCTGATCTTTGTGGTTCCTGTAATTTTTATTTTACTTTCGGTTTTAAAAGGGTTCTGAAAATATAAATTTCAAATAAATTTTTGTATCTTGAAAATGTAAAGAAGATAAAATCCATTTAAATATTTTATAATTAATTTATTATTGATAAATTGAATTATTATTATAAAATTAATTAAACAAAAAAATCAATAAACCAACTTAGCGAAACAAGAATAATGACTTTAAAGAAATCTCAAAATAAAGATCCGAAGACTTCAAAAAAAACTTCCAAAACTTCTAACAAGGTGATAGAGAAATTATCTGAAGAAGATGACGACAGCCTTTTAAACTCAGACATTATCGGAGATAAAGTAATTGACGATATGCTGAATAACGAATCGCTTGGTGAACTTGATGTTGAGGATGATGAAGAATTTATACATCAGGTAGAAGAGTTTAAAAAAGAACATTCCAAAAGTAAATTAGCTAAAGTCTATGAATACATCGGTTCACCAAAATTCATTGAACTAAAAAAACTCAGCAAGAATGATATCAAAGATGAATTGAGAAAGTTAATAGTAGCCTTAGATAAAAAAAATATTATCGTTCATTCACACGGAGATCCTGACGACAGAGAAAAATACAGATTCATAACCGAGGAAATTTTTAATGAAGATATAGAAGTAAAGAAAAATCAGAACATAACTTTTGTCTATGAAGATTATCATCCGGAGATGGATGACAGCGAAGACGATGAAGAATTTTTTTAATATCTAATATATAATTTGGCAGTTCAAAACAATCTTAGCAATCTTGACACTCTAATTATTCCGTTTTCGCTTGAAGGAACTGACGGAAAATTTTATTCCCCTTCTTCTTTTGACGATAAAAAAATTCTCATAATTATTTTTATTTGTAATCATTGTCCGTATGTAAAAGCTATTATGGACAGACTTGTTTCTTTTCAGAATAAGTATAATGATGATGGTGTTCGGCTTGTTGGAATAAATTCCAATGATCCGGAATCATATCCGGAAGATTCTTTTGATAATATGAAATTGTTTTATTCTGAATATAAAATGAATTTCCCGTATCTGTGTGATGAAACTCAGGATACTGCAAGAAAATATGGAGCAGTCTGCACACCTGATTTTTATTTGTATGATGAAAATAGAATTTTAAAATACAGAGGACGGCTTGATGACAACTGGAAAGATGAAACTAATATCACTTCAAAAGAACTTGAAAAAGCTACAGAATTATTACTCAATGATATGAAAATAGATTTTCAGCAGATACCTTCTATGGGCTGTTCGATAAAGTGGAAAGCTGACTGAGTATATAACAATTGTTTAAACCTCCTTATTCAAATCACAAATCCAATATTCAATTCTGTTTTAAATTGTAAGAAAAATTTATTTAAACTAATTTGTTAGATTCTTAATTAATAAAAATTACTTTCAATGCCCAAGTTAGTTATAGTCAGACACGGACAGTCACAATGGAATCTTGAAAACCGATTCACTGGGTGGATAGATGTTGATCTTTCACCAAAAGGAATTGAGGAAGCAGAAAGAGCTGCTGAAATTTTAAAAGATCATAAATTTGATAAAGCATATACATCAGATCTGCTTAGAGCACAGAGGACACTTGATATTATTTTAGAGAATACCGGTATGAAAAATATTCCTGTTGAAAAAGATAAAGCTCTTAACGAGAGAATGTACGGGGATCTCCAGGGACTGAACAAAGATGAATGCAGGGAAAAGTTTGGAGAAGATCAGGTAAAGATCTGGAGAAGAAGTTTTGATACACCACCTCCTAACGGTGAAAGTCTCAAAGATACTGCTGACAGAGTACTGCCTTATTATAAATCAAAGATAGAACCCGAATTAAAAGCAGGAAAAGATATAATTATTTCTGCGCATGGAAATAGTCTGAGAGCACTCATTATGTATCTGGAAGGTCTTAGCAAAGAAGAGATCCTAAAGACAGAAATTCCAACAGGCTCACCAAAAGAATATATTTTCGATGATTCGTTGAACGTTATTGAAACAAAATATCTTTAACTAATATTTATTGAAACAGTCTATCCCCCGACATAAAATTAAAAATATTATATTCGACCTGGGAAACACGCTTGTGTTTTTTGATTATGACCGATTCTTTGATGGATTATCAGCTCTTGAGGAGAATGCAGATAAAGATAAACTCAGGAAGTTTTTTTCTGATAATGATATAGATCTGAAAATCGGAAGCTGTAAACTTACAATTAAAGATGCTTATGAATTACTTAAGAAAAAATTCAATCTTAAAACCGGTTACAGAAAATTTCTTTTTTTATATTGCGATATTTTTAATGAGAATACAAAAATGAAAGACTTTCTTGAAAATGAAATGTTAAACAGTAATTATAATTTATACATGCTTTCAAATGTAGATGCTTCACACATAAATTTTGTAAACAAGAATTATCCTTATGTAAATCACATAAAGAAAAGAATTCTTTCATATAAAATAAAAGCAGTTAAACCCGATAAGAAAATTTATAAGCATTTAATTAAAAAATACAAACTCGAACCCAAAGAATCTTTATTTATAGATGATCTGAAAGCTAATATAGAGGAATCAAGATCTCACGGACTGAATGCAATTCATTACACATCTCATGATAAATTTCTAAAGGATTTTAAAAAATACACTGACGAAAAATAACTGTGTGTAAAAATATTCTCATAATATCAAAACATCTAATTACAAATAACAAACATCTTTTTAAACATAAACCAATTAACATGAAACTTCTGACAATTATCTTTACTTCAGCTATTATTCTCTTTGGGGGAATTAGCGTTTGTTTTGATCAGTCCGGAAACAATCTGTATGCAAAGACAGGTTCAATACTCTGGAATGATATAAATGAAAGCAACATTGACCTGAGAGGAGAGAGACGAATAATTCCACAGGTTTACAGAACAGTGAGTACAAATTTTACTGAGCTAAGTACAGTGCTCAGGTCAGCGCCATTTGAATTTACAGACAGAGCAAAGAATGATCCGATGATCATTGAGCTTCCAATGCCTGACGGCAGCATGTCAAAATTTTCCATCACTGAATATTCTATGATGGAAGAAGGTCTTGCAGTGAAATTTCCTGAGATAAAAACATTTAATGTAAAAGGAATTGATGACCCGTATGCTACCGGAAAACTTGATATTACTTTTCATGGATTTCATGCAATGATATTAACTCCAAGAGGTGATTATTATATTGATCCATACAGTACTAATGAAAAAAATATTTACATAAGTTATTTCAAAAAAGATTTTGTTTCTGATCAGTCTTACGAGTGTATGACGGAAGATGATACTGACAGTTTTCTGAAAGCAAAAGATCATATGCAGGGTGGAATTCTTTCAGGTTCGGAATTAAGAACATACAGACTGGCAATGGCAGCGACCGGTGAATACACCACATTTCATGGAGGAACTGTCCAGTCGGGACTGGCTGCGATCGTAACTGCAGTGAACAGAGTATCGGGTGTTTACGAACTTGAGTTTGCAGTAAGGACAATTTTAGTTGCAAACAATAATCTGCTTGTATATACAAATGCAACAACAGATCCATATACAAATAATAATGGCTTTACAATGCTTGGGCAGAATCAGTCAACTATTGATCAAATAATAGGACCAGCAAATTATGACGTCGGTCATGTATTCAGTACTGGCGGCGGCGGAGTTGCCGGATTAAGAGTGATCTGTATTAACGGAGTTAAAGCAAATGGTGTCACCGGTCTGCCTTCACCTATCGGAGATCCGTTTTATATTGATTATGTAGCACATGAAATGGGACATCAGTATGGTGGTAATCATTCATTTAACAGTCAGTCAAGCGGATGCGGCGGCGGTAACAGGAACGGCAATACGGCATACGAACCCGGCAGTGGAAGCACTATCATGGCATATGCAGGAATTTGCGGTTCTGATAATTTACAAAATAACAGTGATCCGTATTTTCACACAATAAGTTTTTTAGAGATAGCATCATACACTCAAAACAGCGGTGGTAATACATGTGCTGTAATCACTGCTACAGGAAATACACCTCCTGTAATTACTATGCCGGCAAGTGGTCTGATAATTCCGGTCAGTACTCCGCTTCAGATCACAGGAAGTGCAACTGATGCAGAAAATCAGAATTCACTTACTTACTGCTGGGAACAATACGATCTCGGACCTGCTGGTACACTGAATAATCCATCTGGTAATGCACCGATCATAAGATCATTCAGAGCTGATACATCTTCTACAAGAATTATTCCAAGAATAAGTAATTTAGTAAACAACACTTTTGCAACCGGAGAAAAGCTTCCGACCTATGCAAGATCTCTGAGTTTCAGATTAACAGTGAGAGATAATAATACTGCAGGCGGCGGTGTAAATTATGATTATGTCAGTTATACAGTTACTGATGCTGCGGGACCGTTTGTCGTTTCACAGCCAAATACAAATGTCACTTGGAATGCAAACGCAGCACAGACAGTAACTTGGGATGTAGCAAATACAAATACAGCACCGGTCAGTGTATCTAATGTTAATATAAAATTATCTACTGATGGCGGATTGACTTTCCCGACAATGCTTCTTGCAAACACACCAAATGACGGAAGTCAGTCTGTAACTCTTCCTTTCATTGATGTTACCAATGCAAGGATCAAAGTAGAATCAGTAGGAAATATTTTCTTTGATATCTCAAATACAAATTTTATAATCTCTACTCAGGTATCAATAGTAAACAACAATTCAGGAATTCCTTCTGAATATAAGCTTTCACAGAATTTTCCAAATCCGTTTAACCCAACAACAAAAATTAATTTCGACATCCCTGAAAATGGTAGTGTTTCTTTAAAACTTATGGACATTTCCGGAAAAGAAGTTGCAACACTTGTTAAAGATAATCTCAATGCAGGGTCATACAGTTTTAATTTTGACGGCAGAGGACTGGCGAGTGGAGTTTATTTTTACAGACTTACCACAAATAATTATTCTATGACAAAGAGAATGATGCTTGTAAAATAATGTTCAATGTGTAATGTGTAATGTGTAATGTACAATGTATAGAATTTATTATTTAAAATTTAATATTTAATATTAAAAAGGCAGTTTGCAAATGCAGACTGTCTTTTTTTTATTGTGACAAATATTTTGAATGGTCTTTGAATTTTTTGCATCTAAATTAACATTTTGAATAAAAATTATTTAAACTAATTTTAGCAAATCAATAACCATAAAAATTTAAATTTTATATTATGGAATGGAAAGGCCGGGATCAAAGTTCGAATGTAGATGACCGCAGAAGGAGCACCGGAAAAACAGTCGGCGGTTTAGGGTGTCTTGGAACAATAATAATGGTACTGTTAGTATGGATGCTTGGCGGAGATCCTCTGCAGTTTTTACAGCAAATGGATATACAGCCTCAGCAGACACAGCAGCAGCATATACCTTCTGAAGCAGAAGATGAACTGGCGCAGTTTGTTTCTGTAGTTCTTAAAGATACTGAAGATGTATGGAGTAAAATATTCAGAGAGAAATACGGCAGAGAATATGTAAAACCGACCCTTGTGATGTTTACAGGTTCGACACAGTCCGAATGTGGGTTTGCAAATTCACAGACCGGACCTTTCTATTGTCCGGCAGATCAGAAGTTATATATTGATCTGAGTTTCTATCAGGAGCTAAAAAATAAGTTCAAAGCACCCGGTGATTTTGCAATGGCTTATGTAATAGCACATGAAGTCGGACATCATGTACAGAATCTTCTCGGTATTCATAATCAGGTACAAAACCAACGAAGCAGATTATCTGAATCTGAATATAATAAATTGAGTGTGAGAGTAGAATTACAGGCGGATTTTTATGCAGGTGTATGGGCAAATCATGCTGAAGAAATGAAAGGAATTCTCGAGACTGGAGATATAGATGAAGCATTAAATGCAGCAGCAGCTATCGGCGATGACCGTTTACAAAAGCAGTCTCAGGGACATGTAGTGCCGGATGCATTTACTCACGGTACTTCCGAGCAGAGAGTTAGATGGTTTAGAAAAGGATTTGATACTGGTGATGTCACTCAGGGAAATACATTTAACACCAACAATCTATAAGCAAAAAACAGACAGAATTTAATTAACACATAATTTTTTAAAATCAAGACTTTGAGATCAATAATACTTACATTAATTTTTTTCGCTGTTAGTATATCTGCTTCAGCTCAGCAAATGAATATAACATACAAAAATGAAATTGATAAGAATGAGAAATTAAATTACATGACGGACGTGACGTATCCTCAGGTAGATTTTGGTCCGGAAGCTTTGATGGGAGTGAGAGGAATTGCACAGGATATTAATACTGCAATTAATGAGTCTGTACAGAATTATATAGAAAGTTTTAAAACACAGTTAGAGGAAATTAAAGGTGATTCAAAAGAAGGTGAATCAAATTCTTTTAAGATTACATCAGAAGCTGAAATTACAGGTGGTACTTTATTATCGGTTAAGTTCACAATGTTCAGTAATATCTCAGGTATGGCGCATCCTATGACAAATGATTCTTCATTTAATTACAGTACGATCTCAACGGGTCAGCTAGAGTTAAAAGATCTGTTCAGAGAAGAATCAGAATATCTGAAATTCATTTCGGCTTATTCTCAGAAAGAGCTTGAAGCATATGCTTATTCACAGGGGAATGAAAATATTTTTGATATGATAAAACTTGGTACTTCACCCGATGCAAATAATTTCAAAGTCTGGAATATAAAAAACGATAGTCTGAGTATTACATTTAATCCTTATCAGGCAGCGCCGTATGTGTTTGGTATTCAGGAAGTAAAGATTTCCTTAAGTGAAATGTTGAGTATGTTTGATAAGACAGGACCATTAGAATTTTTGTTCAGATAAAATCTTTTCCAAAAATAAAAATCAATTTAAAATATTAGATTATTTTGCATGATAAATGATCGCCATTATCCCGCCTGCAGTAACAAGGACAATTCCAGCTATTGAGATCAGATCAGGAAAACTGTTAAAAATTACAATATTAAATATCACTGTAAATACTACAGCTGAATAATTAAATGGTGCAAGCTTACCTGCTTCTTCATATTTGTAAGCATGCTGCAGTAAAAACAGATATAACATAAATGCTACTCCTGTTGAAACTCCGTAAACCCAGACTATAGCCGGTGGTGTGACCCAGTTCATTATTGCAAATGGTAGTGTACATATTGCAGCAATCAATGAAAAATAGAATATAACTGCTTCAAAAGTTTCTGTTCTTGTTAATTCTTTCATAGCTATCAGAGCTACAGCAAGGAAAATTCCTGAAGCTACTCCGTATATTTCTCCCATCTGCATGAGATCACCCTTTACAGGATGTATAATAAATATTATTCCTATAAATCCTGTAAAAATTCCAAACCAGATTCTCGGATCCATTTTTTTTCTTAACCATATCAATGCGATTATGGGAATGAAAAGAGGTGCAGAATTCAGAAGCAACGTTCCATCCACAATGTTTGTCATTCTCACACAGATCACAAAGAAAGTAAAACCAAGCATTCCCGCTATTCCCCTGACAAGATGAAGTTTTATCTGACCGGTTTTAATGGGTTTGAATTTTTTAAAAGATGTGATCACAGTAATTATCAAAAGTGAAGTGCCATACTGAATAAAAACTATCCATTCAGTATTTGTCCCGAAATCCGATATCAGTTTAACAAACACACTGGTAAGAGCAAGAAAGAAAAAGCCTCCAAGCGCGGGCAGGATTGCTTTATGATTCATTAAATTTTGATAATTATTTTACAAATTTATACATAAGTACGCTGTCAATATAAGTGCCGTCATCAAGCTTCATATCTTTTGGACAATAACCCTCTGTAATAAATCCGCATTTCTCATATAATTTTAAAGCGCGTATATTTATGGAAAATGCATTCAAAGTAATTTTTTCTATTAGTGGATCTTTTTCCGCCCAGGCTGTCAGCGCTTGTATTAATTGAATACCTAAACCTGAATCCCTGAAGTCTTTCGAAATGAAGACAGTAAAAGATCCGCAGTGCTTTGTACGGAATAATGAACCGTTAATGAAATCAAGTTCACCTACGACCTTTGATTTATGTTCAGCTACAATGTAAAGCGCTCCTTCATTTTCAGTATTATAAATTATTTCTTCAGCAGTTTTTTCTTTTGTATATTTTGCCTCAAAAGGTTCACGCAGCATGAAGTATCTTTCATCAATTATATCTCTTTTAATTTTATTGATCTGCTCAGCATCATCCGGCACTGCATTTCTGATATGTATGTCTCTGCCTTGTCTGTCTGTAAAATTAAATTCTTTGATCCGTGACATTATAAAAATTATTTATATAAAAATTTCAAAACATTATTAATTTCAGTTTTAGAGAAACTGTTAATTATCAGATCAGCTTTCGAAATATCCTGATTACCCGAATTTACATTTCTGAAACCAATACATTTCATACCGGCAGCTTTTGCAGCAGTTACTCCGTTTGAGGAATCTTCTATTACAAAACAATTATCCGGTGATAATTGAAAATGGTCAGCAGCTTTGAGAAAAATATCGGGCATGGGTTTTCCGTTAGTTACTTCTTCTCCGCTAACAATAAAATCAAAATACATTTCTAAATTATGTCTCTTCAAAACTAATTTTATATTATCTTTTGGTGAAGATGAAGCTACACAAAGTCTGTAATTTCTTTTAAGAAAAGAATCTATAAGTTCTTTAATACCTTCAATGGGCTCAGAGATAAGATCCGAATTCAACACTTTATACATCCTCTCTTTTTCTGAAGCCATTAAGTCCTCCACATTTTCATTCAATCCATAATTGCTTTTTATCTTACTCCACATTTTTAATGAAGACATCCCAACATAACCATTGTATTCTTCCTCATTCATTTTAAAACCAAGTGAAGAAAAATGCGCCATGTTCATTGTCTTATATGCTGGCTCGGAGTCAATTAAGACTCCGTCCATGTCAAATATTATTACTTTGAAATTACCGGTCTTCAACTAATTACTCCTAAGTAAAAGCAGAGTCACGTGTTTTTCGGACTCTGCGGGATGTTGATAATAAAAATTGATTACAGTTATTGTAACGGCAGAGTCACGTGTACTTCGGACTCTGCGGGATGTTGATAATAAAACTGATTGCAGCTTTATTTTTTATCAGCAGCGTATTCTACAAATATTTTATTTCCTTTAATCTGACTGTTGTTCATGATCTTGACGACCTTGTCAGAATATTTTTTATCAACATTTACAAAACAGTATCTGTCATATATTGAGATCTCACCAACCGCTGATCCGGGAATGCCTGCCTCTCCTGCTATTGCACCCAATACATCTTTAGGCATTATACCGGCATTTTTTCCAATGTTTATGAAAAGTCTTTTAAGATCGGGATCAGTATAACTTTTTCTGCCTCCGTCTCCTCTTCTATCACTTCTATCATTTCTGTCATTTCTGTCAATTCTTTTGCTGTCACCCCGGTCTCTGCCTCTGTCTCTGTCCTTACCGCGTTCTCCTCTTCTTTCTTTACCGCGTGATTTGTTTCTATCGGAACGATCATCATCATATTTCTTATAAGAAGGTTCAGGAATTGCAACATATTCAGCTTCATTATTTTTACCTAAATGTAATTTCAACAAAGCTGATGCAATGTCCTCATATGTAAAATTCTCACTTAAAAGATTTTCTATAATAAAGTCATGCTGATGAAAATCTTTGTCTGTTTTTATGACTGTCGAAATTTCTTCGATCGTATATTTTGCTCTTACCTCTTCTACATCTTTTACTGTAGGTATCGGTAATTTATTTATCGGTGTCTTTGTATATTTTTCAATATCTTTTAGTTTTCTGAATTCCTTTCCTCTTACAAAAGTAAATGCATGTCCTTCTCTGCCGGCTCTTGCAGTTCTTCCTATCCTGTGTACATAATATTCTTCATCCTGAGGCATATCATAATTTATAACTGCATCTATTTCATCTACATCAATTCCCCTTGCTGCTACATCTGTAGCTACAAGAATGTCCAACGTTCTGCTTCTGAATTTTGCCATTACCCTGTCACGGCTCATCTGCTTCATGTCCCCGTGAAGACCTTCTGCCAGATATCCTCTCGCCTGAAGATGTGATACAAGATCATCCACCATCCGCTTAGTATTACAAAATACCAGCGTCAGCTCAGGATCATACATGTCAACAATTCTTGTAAGCACTTCAAGCTTTCCTGTCGTCTTAATATCTAAATAATACTGTGTCACTTTTGGAACTGTCAGCTCTTTATGAATCACTTTTATATGTACAGGATCGACTAGATATTTTTTGGAAAGCTTTGCAATTTCAGGTGGAATGGTCGCAGAGAAAAATACTGTCTGCCTGTCTTCTGAAGATGATTTAATTATAGTTTCAATATCATCACGAAATCCCATGTCAAGCATTTCATCAGCTTCATCAAGTACAATGAAATTAACATCAGCAAGATCAACAGTCTTTCTGTTTATATGATCAAGAAGTCTGCCCGGTGTAGCGATGATGATCTGAACTCCTGATCTCAAAGCTTTGATCTGTCTGTCAATTGACTGACCTCCATAAACAGGAATGACCTTTACATTTTTTTTGTATTTAAGTAATTCACTGAATTCTTCAGCAACCTGAATGGCAAGTTCCCTTGTAGGACAAAGTACTGCAGCCTGTATTTTTTTGGAATCCGATCTTATTTTTTCTATAATTGGAATTGCAAAGGAAGCTGTCTTTCCTGTGCCTGTCTGCGCCTGTCCCAGTACGTCCCTTCCTTCCATAATTACAGGAATGGATTGTGTCTGAATAGGAGTCGCTTCTTCGAACCCCATGTCTTTTACGGCTTTCTGAATTTCTATAGATAAATTCAGATCTTCAAATTTTGCGGTATGCATTTATTGTGTTTGATTTTTTAAAATTATGTAGATGTATAATAAGTTTTATATTGTAATGTTGTGGGTTCATTAGTTGGTAACACGAAATTTCCCGGATCATAACAACACTATAATAGACAAAATTTTTATTTAAAGCAAATTGCTGGCCAGCTCTGCAAGTTCAGATCTTTCGCCTTTTAATAAATTTACATGAGCGTAAAGTTTTTGACCTTTAAAATGTTCTATCAAATACGAAAGTCCGTTGGACTGTGAATCAAGATACGGATGGTCGATCTGATATACATCACCGGTAAATACAATCTTTGAACCTTCACCAGCCCTTGTAATAATTGTTTTGATCTCATGCGGAGTAAGGTTTTGCGCTTCATCCACTATGAAAAAAATTCTCTGAAGACTTCTTCCCCGAATGTAACTAAGCGGTTCTATCACAAGCTTCTGATCTTTTATAAGTTGTGATATTGTCTGATGCTGTTTATCCGTTTCAGAATACTGATCCTGGATCACTTTGATATTGTCCCAAAGCGGCTGCATGTATGGTGCAAGTTTGTCTTCAATGTCGCCCGGCAGATAACCTATATCTTTGTTGCTCAATGGCACAACAGGTCTAGCAATAAAAATCTGACGGTAATTTTTTCTCACCTGCAATGCAGATGCAATCGCCAGTAAAGTCTTTCCTGTACCGGCTTTTCCTGTCATTGAGACCAGTGGTATTTCAGTATTGATCAATGCATCTGTTGCAAAAGTTTGTTCAGCGTTTCGAGATTTTATTCCATAAATATCGATCTTATCAACTTTTCTCATTACTTCTTTTATCGGATCATAATGCGCAAGTACTGATCTGTTGTTGTTTCTCAGTATATAAAATTTATTCGGCAGTAGTTCACCGTTGAGTTCTTTTTTAATAATTTCAATTGGCACTTCAAACGGCGACTGATAAAGCTTCATCAAGATCTCATCATCAAAATCATCTATGATCTCCTTACCGCTGTAAAGCTCTTCTACACTGCCGATCATGTCAGTCGTATAATCTTCAGCCGGTATGCCGATTGCTTTTGCCTTCATCCGGAGATTCACATCTTTACTGACAAGAATCACAGAGCGGTTCTTGTTCTTATTGTGAATTTCAAGAGCCGTGCTTAATATCCTGTGATCGGGAGTATCGTCTATAAACATTTCCCTGATCTCATTCAGTAGACCTTTAGTAATTGCGATACGGACTTTTCCTCTGCCTTTACCGAGCGATACACCCCCGTTGAATAAAGCCGATCCGGTCATCGAATCCAGTGTCCGTGCAAACTCACGAGCATTCAGATTAATTACCTGACTGCCTCGCTTGAAATGATCAAGCTCCTCTATGACTGTGAGAGGAATGATAATGTCGTTTTCCTTAAATTGTAAAATGCATGAAGAGTCATGCAGGATTACGTTTGTATCCAGTATGAAAATTTTAGTAGACTTTTTAGCCATTCAATTTTGGGATTCAGTTAGTAACTGATTAACTTAGTAACAATTTTCAGATTGTAAATATACCTTATCCAAGAGATATATGAAATGTAGGTTTATTTCAACAAATCAATCCAATTAAAACTTCTTTTTGCTGTTGAATCTTCCCGTTTGTAACCAAACTCCTGTTACTGCTCGTTTCCACAATTATTTAGTATGCCTCAAAGACTCGAAGGCTCAAAGAAAGATTTTTATAGTAATGTTTTAACTTTGAGTTTTCGAGTCTTTAAACTTAGAGTATTGGAGTCTTGGAGTCTTGAAGTCTTTGAGGTGATTAAAACGTTTTGGACGAATACCCCTACCCAGTTATTTCTTTTTCTTGCAATTGTGTATTATTATAAATAATTTTACTATAATTAAAACCTATAATGATGGAATCAAAACTATTAAACAAAACCAGTCTTGCATCAACTATAGAAAATATAAATCAGGTTTATTTTTATAAAAAGGACTTTAAGAAATATGATGTAGATGAAACAGTGAAGTGGATCTTAACACGATACAAAACTGAGTATTCTTATAACGGAAGTTTTGGAATCACAGTAAATGATTGGAATTCAGACTTGCGGACTTTCACAGGTGAAAGACTTACATCTCCTGCCTCACTTAGACACATTCATGCTCAGGAAGCCGGAAGAGCATTAAACATTCTGAAAAAATATACTTCACTAAAAATGCCAGAACTGGATGAGTCTAATAAAAAATTTATAAAAATATTTATAAATAATGAAAAAGCCGGAAAGCATGAAGGTACATTCTGCTGCGGTCCGTGCACAGTTTCACTTTGGAGAAATATGTCAGCAGGAGGTTACGGTAGTTATGCAAAAAAACTTAACAACGGAATGTCTGTATTGAAAAACTTCAGAAAAAACGACGGTGAATGGAGCCGCTTCCCTTTCTATTATACTTTGTCAGTACTTCTGGAATCAGCAAAATTACCAAACGCAAAAATTGAGATTGAATATGCATTTAACAAATGCCGCCGTAGAATTAAAACTATCAGAGGTAAAGACAAATTTGCAGAAAGAAAACACGAACTGCTAAATAGAATATTGGTGTTGTGATTTGAGTTTAACTT
>DAORRV010000057.1:0-5965 GCA_035443185.1 Ignavibacteria bacterium
AATCCCACATAAATGTGATGATTCTTAAAGTTTAGATAATTACTTTGTTTTATCTTAGTAAGCCTCTTTTTGATTTATAAAAATATTTCGGAAAAATAAATTTACAAAACAATTTTGAGGCTTACTACTTTAAACATAATACCTCGCGAAAGCGGGAATCTATAAAAAATATGCGATTGCTGAATTAATAAAATTTTAATTTTTATACTTTTCAATTATTGAAATTGGTATAATTTTTTTACCATAAGAGTTGGATAAGTTTTTCATTTGGAGATTCCCTCTTTTGCGGGAATGACACTAAGGGTAGGAATGACAAAGTTATGTTGGCTTCGTAACTGTAAATCTTCGGGTCTTCGAGCCTTTGAGGTAAATAGGTTCACTGAGTTATTTTAAAGGGAATAACAAAATTTGGGAATTACATGTACTCGAGCTTCACATCATCAGTCAGCGGATGCGACTGACAGGTGAGGATGTAGCCTTCATCAATTTCCGAATCAGAAAGTCCTTCCCGCTCATCCATTTTTACTTTTCCTGAATAAAGCTTTGCACGGCAGGTAGTGCAGATCCCGCTTCGGCATGAGAATGGCGGGTCAAGTTCCTGTGCAATGACTGCATCAAGTATTACTGATCCTTCGGGTACGGGAACATCATATTCACTGTCATTCAGAATTACTTTAATATTTCTGTCTTTAATAATTTCTTCTGAAACTTCATCGGTATCTTCTGAAACTGTAACGGGATCCGGACTTACCGGGGCATCAAAATATTCGATGTGAATTTTTTCCTTTGAATAATTTTTTCCGGAGAGATGTTTTTTTACCAGCTCCATCATTTCTCCCGGACCACATATAAAGAATTCTTTTTCGATCTGAACTTTATTGTCCGCATCAATTAAAATTTTATCAAGATCGGTTGTGTTGATAAATCCCTTCATCCCATTCCATTCGGTACCTGATTCCATTACAGTATAATATAGTTTAAATCTGTCATTGTGTTTGTTTTGAAGTTCATCCAGTTCATTCTTAAACATTATACTGTCCTGAGAATTATTACCATAATAAAGAATCACGTGACTTTCCGGCTCAGCATAAAGTACTGATTTGATGATTGAGATCACAGGAGTAATACCGCTTCCGCCTGCGATCATCACATACATTTTTTTATTGTTAGGATTCAGTTCGGTAAAAAATTTCCCCTGCGGCGGATATGACAAGAGCGTATCGCCTACTTTTAAATCATTGTAAAAATAATTTGATACAATTCCATCCTTTACATTTTTTGATGCTATCTCATAAGTATTTTCAGAATAAGGTGAGCTGCACAATGAATATTCACGTCTGTATTCCTTTCCGTCAATAGTCAATTGAACAGACAAAAACTGTCCATGTTTGTATTCGAAAATTTCTTTTAAAGATGCAGGAATTTCAAGCTCTATTTTCACAGCTTCTTTATTTAGAAAAGTTTTTTTTGAGACTTTAAGTTCGTATGGTTTTATGGACATAGATTATTATGAGATATTGATTGGTTTGTAGAAATTAATAAATAATTGAATAGTAAGATCGGAAAAGTCTTCTTACAAAAAGCCAAGCTCGAGCTTTGCTACTTCACTCATCATACTCTGACCCCAGGGAGGATCGAATGTGAGTACGACTTTACTTTCATTTACCATAGGATGCTCTCTGACCTTCTGCTCGATCTCTCCGGGAAGAATTCCCGCAACCGGACAAGACGGTGATGTCAGGGTCATGGTGATTAGTACATCACCATTTGTAGCAGGGACAATATCATAGATCAATCCAAGCTCCCACACGTCAACCGGAATTTCAGGATCATAACATGTTTTAAGAACTTTAATTACTTCCTCTTTTATTGTCGCTATCTTTAATCTTTCTTTTTCTTTTATGCTTTCTTCAGTTTCTATTTCCTCTTTAAATTCGACAACCTTTACATTTCCATTGTCATCTATTTCCAGATCTTTTTTAATTTCTTTCGGATCAGTACCAATATCTTTATTTTCCTGTGAAGTTGCTACTTCAGGATTCATATCATTTTCAATATTTCCGGTACCATTCGTATTTTTTAAATCCTTTTTTTCTTCTTTCGAAAAAAGCTTTTTCAATTTAGTTAACATTTTGTCCTGAATAAGTTAAAGCAAATTTTTTCATGTAGTTTATCATTGATGTCAATCCGTTTGCCCTGTTTGGTGAAAGATGTTCTTTCAGTCCGATCTCATTTATAAAATTCATATCAGCATTTACAATATCTGCAGGTTTATTTCCTGATAAAACTTTTATCAGAAGTGAGATAATTCCTTTTGTAATTACAGCATCACTGTCAGCTTTGAAATACAGTAATCCGTCTTTCATCTCAGCATTCAGCCAGACTTTCGACTGACATCCTTTTACTTCGTATGATTCATTTTTAAATTTCTCATCGATCATAGGAAGATTTTTTCCAAGCTCTATTATGTATTCATACTTCATCATCCAGTCTTCAAACAAACTGAAATCTTCTATTATACTTTCTTCTCTTTCTTTTATATTTATATCTTTTGTCATAATAACATTGTCTTTACTTTTTCCAAACCTTTTGCCAGCTCATCTATTTCTTCCAAAGTATTATATACAGCGAATGAAGCTCTTACAGTTCCCGGCAATTTAAATCTCTCCTCAATAAGCGGCTGTGTGCAGTGAAATCCTGTCCTTACTGCTATGCCGAGATTGTCGAGGATCGAACCTGTGTCATAAGGATGAATTCCATCCATTACAAATGAGATCACGCTTGCTTTATTTTTTGCTGTTCCGATTATTCTGATTCCTCCGATGTCTGAAAATAATTTATTCGCATGATCAAGAAGTTCCATTTCAGCTTTATGAATATTTTCATGTCCGAGATCTTCTATAAAATCAACTGCCGCTCCGAGTCCTATTGCTCCTGAAATATCCGGTGTACCGGCTTCAAATTTATAAGGCAGTACATTAAATTCAGTTTTATCATATGAAACTGATTTGATCATTTCACCGCCGTACTGATATGGCGGCATTTTCTCAAGATGTTTTTCTTTACCGTAGAGAATTCCTATGCCAGTTGGACCGTACATTTTATGTCCTGAAAATGCAATGAAATCACAGTCAAGATCTTTAACATCTATTTTCTGATGAGGAGCTGCCTGTGCTGCATCAAGGATCACAGGTATATTTTGTGAATGAGCTGTCTCAATAATTTCCTTTACCGGATTTATTGTACCAAGTGAATTTGAAATATAAACGACAGAAATTAATTTTGTCTTCTCATTTAACATCTCTTTAAATTCATCTAAAATCAGTTCACCTTTTTCATTAACAGGAATGTATTTCAGCAGAGCTTTTTTCTGACTGCAAAGATTCTGCCATGGGACCATGTTTGAATGATGTTCCATTTGAGAAATAATGATCTCGTCACCTTCTTCAATGATCATATTTCCAAAAGAAGAAGCGACTAGATTTATTCCTTCTGTTGTACCTTTTACAAAAACTATTTCGCCGGAACTTTCCGCATTAATAAATCTGCGGATCTTTTCACGGGAATTTTCATATGCTTCAGTTGCTCTCTCACTTAAAGTATGAATGCCTCTATGAACGTTACTGTTGATAGTTTCATAATATTCCGAGACTGCATTTATTACTGAATTAGGTTTCTGAGAAGTTGCGGCATTGTCAAAATAAATAAGAGGCTTTCCGTTTATTGTCTGATCCAGGATGGGAAATTCTTTTCGGAGATTAATAACATTTATCTTTTCAATATTTAATACCGATGAGTTCAATTTTTATTTCAGTTGTTCAGAAAGTTTTACTTCAAGTTTTTCTTCTATCAAATTCCTAAATTCTTCAATTCTGATACTGTCTAATACATCACTGACAAATGCCTTTAGTAAAAGTTTCTTTGCATCATTATCACCAATCCCACGGGATTTAATATAGAACATTTCATTTTCATTAAGCTGACCGGTAGTAGCGCCGTGACTGCATTTCACGTCATCAGCAAATATTTCAAGCTGAGGCTTTGAGTAAATAGTCGCATCATCAGACAGTAAAATATTTCCGTTTGACTGATAAGCATTTGTCTTTTGCGCATCTTCCCTTACCATTATTTTTCCGTTAAAGACACCTGTAGCTTGTCCGCCGATTACTCCTTTGTATAATTCATTGCTGAAACAGTTAGGCATTTTATGATCGGCAAGGGTATGGTTATCGACATGTTGCTTTCCGGATAAAAGATATAATCCAAAGAAATGTGATTCAGTATTTTGTTCCTCAAAAAGTGCATTCAGATCATTTCGTATGATCGATCCGCCCCATGATATTGTAGTATTTGAGTAATTGCTGTCCTGCTCCTGATGTACCTGTGTCATTCCGACATGATAACTTTTACTGTCTTCATTCTGAATTTTGTAATGACCTGTCATCGAATTCTTTCCGCAGAAAATTTCAGTCACCATGTTTGAGAAACTGTAATTATCACCTTTGGAATAATAGTCTTCTGCTATTTCAGCTTTACTTCCTTCTTCAATAATAAATAAATTTCTCGGCTGAGACATTACATTTTCTTTTTCAGAATCACTTATGTGAAGAATATGTACAGGCTCTTTTAACTCAGTATTTTTTTTCACATAAATAAATGCACCGTCTCCTGAAAAAGCTGTATTCAAAGCTACAAGACTTCTGTTTTTGAAATCAGCATATTTAGAAAAATGCTTTTCAAAGATCTCAGTATATTGTTTTTTACCTTCCTGAATATTACCTATGAAAATATTTTCACAATTTGAAATAACAGAAGATAATTCACTGCTGTAAATTCCATTTACAAAAACCAGTAAGTTAATATTTTCTTTTGCAAATAAATATTTTTCAATATCAGATGATTTTAGTTCGGATGAATTTTCAAAAGTGTAATGAAAATCATGATCTGTCAGAGGTTTTAGATTAGTGTATTTCCACTCTTCCATTCTTTTGACAGGAAATCCAAGATCTTCAAATACAGCAATTGCATCTTTTCTTATCTGATGATAATCACTTGAAGCCTCTCCGTTTAGACTGGATTCGAATTTTTGAAATTCATTTATAAGCTTTTTTTTGAGATCTGTAACATTTGAATCTTTTAAATCTATAATATTTTCTTTTAAATTATTTTCCATTTGATTAAATAGTTTTTCCATCTGAATTTATGCTTCAGCGTTTTCCTTAATTTCGTTTATAAATTCATAACCGTTTTCTTCAAGTTCCAAAGCAAGTTCTTTACCGCCGGATTTAACGATCTTTCCGTCAGAAATCACATGCACAAAATCCGGAACGATATAATTCAGAAGTCTCTGATAATGTGTAATTACTATGAATGCATTGTTTTCAGACTTAAGCTGATTCACTCCGTTTGCAACAATTTTCAAAGCATCGATATCGAGACCTGAATCTGTCTCATCAAGAATAGATAATTTCGGCTCAAGCATTGCAAGTTGAAATATTTCGTTCCGCTTTTTCTCGCCACCTGAGAATCCAACATTAACATATCTGCTGAGCATTGCAGGATCTATCTCTACAAGTTTAGCTTTCTCTTTCATCATTTTCAGAAAGTCTACCGAACTCATCGGCTCTTCTCCTTTTGATTTTCTGATCTCATTAATTGCAGTCTTCAGAAAATTCACATTTGAAACTCCCGGAATTTCTATTGGATATTGAAATGCAAGAAATATACCTTCACGGGCTCTTTCTTCAGGGTTAAGTTCGAGAAGATCTTTACCGTCATAAATGACTTCCCCTTCGGTTACATCATAGCCTTCGCGACCTGTGAGTACAGAAGCGAGTGTACTTTTTCCGGAACCGTTGGGTCCCATGATCGCATGTATCTCACCCGGATTTACTGTCAGATTAATTCCTTTAAGGATCTGCTTATCTCCTTCGGAAGTTTCTATCTTTGCTTTTAAGTTTTTTAT
>DAORRV010000057.1:6065-24028 GCA_035443185.1 Ignavibacteria bacterium
TAAGGATCTGCTTATCTCCTTCGGAAGTTTCTATCTTTGCTTTTAAGTTTTTTATTATTAACATGTTTTAAATTTACCACCAAGGCACTAAGACACAAAGTTATAACTTTGTTTTTAACTTTCCTTAGTATTAATTAAGAAATAATTTGATTTTTTATTTTACAACCAAGATTCAAAGACACAAAGTATTATTAAAGTTATCTTTTGAATATTAGTTAATTTTTAAATGTTTTTAAAATTTTTTAAATTTCTTTTATTATATAGAACATTCTACAATGACATTAATTTAAAGAATGATTCTTTTAATTCCTGATTTAACTATAGGGACATTGAAATTTATTAAATATCCCAATCTATTCTTAGTAAGTTTTAAATAAGTCAAAACCTGTGCTTCAAAGACCGGATTATGATCAACAACAGATTTTATCTCGCAAATCACTTTATCCTCAATAAAAACATCGACTCTGAATCCTTCATTAAATATAATCCCTTCATAATTTATTGGGATTTTTACTTGAGTTAAAAATTTTAATTTTTTCTTTTTAAGTTCATGACAAAAACAAGACTCATAAATTTTTTCCAGTAATCCCGGTCCTAAATTTGAATGAACTTTAAAGGCACAATCTACAATCTCTTTCCCTATCCAATTTTCTTCATCTGATAATTCTTCAAATCTATTCATCGTTCAATCCTTTCACATTATTAATTAATAAATTTCAAATCAATATTATTTTAATTGATTTTGTTATAAAATAAAATTTATTTCTTATTAATTAACTGAATAACCTTTAATATTTTTTCTTTGTGCCTTAGTGCCTTGGTGGTAAAAGCGGAACGAACTACCCGACGCTGCCTTCCAAGGAGATGGCGAGAAGCTTTTGTGCTTCCACTGCAAATTCCATCGGAAGTTGATTCAATACTTCTTTGGCATAACCGTTTACGATCAATGCAACTGCATCTTCCTGTGAAATTCCTCTCTGATTGCAATAGAACATTATATCTTCACCAATTTTTGAAGTAGTTGCTTCATGCTCCACATGAGCACTTTTATTTTTTATTTCAAAGTAAGGAAAAGTATGAGCTCCGCATCTGTCTCCCATCAGCAGTGAATCACATTGTGAAAAATTTCTTGCATTGTCAGCACGCTTGCTGACCTGTACCAGTCCTCTGTAACTGTTCTGACTTTTACCAGCGGAAATTCCTTTTGACACTATACGACTCTTTGTATTTTTTCCAATGTGCATCATCTTAGTTCCGGTGTCTGCCTGCTGATAATTATTTGTCAATGCTACGGAATAAAATTCACCAATGGAATTATCGCCTTTTAAAATTACGCTCGGATATTTCCATGTGATAGAAGATCCTGTCTCGACCTGAGTCCATGAAATCTTCGAATTTTCACCTGCACAGATTCCCCTCTTTGTCACAAAATTATATATACCGCCAACACCTTCCTTATTACCCGGATACCAGTTTTGTACTGTTGAATATTTTATTTCTGCATCCTTCATGGCTATGAGTTCGACGACTGCTGCATGCAGCTGATTCTCATCACGCATTGGAGCAGTACAGCCTTCGAGATAACTTACATAACTTCCTTCATCTGCAATAATCAAAGTTCTTTCGAACTGACCGGTATTCTCTGCATTAATTCTGAAATAGGTCGACAGCTCCATCGGACATCTTACACCTTTTGGAATATAAACAAAAGAGCCGTCTGTAAAGACAGCAGAATTTAGTGCAGCATAAAAGTTATCAGTCTGCGGCACGACGGATGCTAAATATTTTTTTACAAGTTCGGAATGATTTTCAATGGCTTCACTCATTGAACAGAAAATAATTCCAAGTTCTCCGAGCTTTTCTTTATATGTGGTAATAACGGAAACGCTGTCCATTACTGCATCCACAGCTACACCTGCAAGGATTAGCTGTTCCTCGAGAGGAATGCCAAGTTTATCATAAGTATTTTTTATTTCGGGATCGAGCTCATCCAGACTTTGTAATTTCTTCTTTGTATTCGGTGCTGCATAATAAATTATGTCATTATAATCGATTGGCGGGTATTTCACATTCGGCCATTTTGGTTCTTTCATTTCCTGCCATAGTTTATATGCTTTGAGTCTCCACTCGAGCATGAATTCAGGTTCATTTTTTTTATTGGAAATAAATTTTATAATATCTTCATTAAGACCTTTTGGAGCTTTATCCATTTCAAGATCTGTATAAAATCCATATTTATAATCACTCGAAGTTACTTTTTCGAGAATTTCTGCTTCATTTGACATATTAATTGGTTGTTTCGTGAGATTTTTTAATTAGGACTAAATTAGTCTTATATATTCAAAAAATAAAGGCAGTTTTAAAGTAAATTCGCTGAAAATTCCAAATTCGTACAAAACGTTGTTACTATGAAAAAAATAGTTTCATTATTTTCAAAAATACAGTTTATTATTATCAATAAAAAACTTACCCGCAATTTAATTTTATTTAAAACTTATCTTTGAATTCCCCGCCTGTGATAAATTGCTGGGTTAGAGATTGAAACGGAGTTTCATGTTCAGGTGCTTATCCAAACTGAAGTTTGGACACGAGCGGTTTCCCTTTTTTGCATTTATAAAATATTTTGAACACCAATGCCAGTTATTATAAAAAGAAATTTAAAATTAGGATGAATAATTTGAATGATTTTAATATTTTGATTACTCAATCTGAAATAAATTTATTAGTCATATCTGAAATATCAGATTTAATAAAAAAGAGTAAGAATTTTTAAAAACTAAAACATATAAAATGGAAAATAAAAAGATCATTACAGTCTTCGGTGCAACAGGTGCACAGGGAGGCGGTCTGGTGAGAGCAATATTAAGCGATAAGAATTCTGAGTTTACAGCAAGAGCAGTAACCAGGGATAAAAATTCCGATAAGGCAAAAGCGCTTGCGGATCTTGGTGCAGAAGTTGTGTCCGCTGATATTGATGATGCAGAGAGCATTAAGAAAGCATTGGAAGGAGCATACGGTGCATTCTTTGTTACATTTTTCTGGGATCATTTTTCAGCAGAAAAAGAATATCAGCAGGTAACCGATTTTGTAAATGCTGCAAAAGATTCGGATCTGAAACATATAATCTGGTCAACACTCGAAGATACTAGAATACTTGTTCCACTGGAGGACGACAGAATGCCGACGCTTCAGGGGAAATACAAAGTTCCGCACTTCGACGGTAAAGGTGCAGCTGATAAACTCTTTACTGAAGCCGGATTGCCGGTTACTTTTTTAAGGACTTCATTTTACTGGGACAATTTAATTTATTTTGGAATGGGTCCTAAAAAAGGTGAAGACGGAAATTATTATATTGCATTCCCAATGGATGATAAAAAACTTCCGGGCATGGCAGCAGAAGATATTGGCAGATGCGCTTACGGAATATTCAAAAAAGACGGAGAAGTGACAGGTAAAACTATCGGTGTCACGGGTGAAAAATTAAGCGGTGCTGAGATGGCGGAAAAACTTTCCAAATCACTTGGTATAAATGTAATTTTTAATAATGTAACTCCGGAACAGTTTCGAAATTTCGGATTTCCGGGAGCAGACGATTTGGGAAACATGTTCCAGTTCAAGAGGGATTTCAATGAGGAATTTAATGGTATCCGAGATGAAGTATATTCAAAAGAGCTGAATCCTGATCTGATGGATTTTGATAAATGGCTTTCAGAATATGGCAGTAAGATTCCTTTAGAATAATTGTTCATAGTATCAAAATACATTGTAATACTTTTTGGGATATTTCTGATCACAGCAGGTATATTGATGTTTATTGCACCAAAGAAAGTGCAGCAGATCATTGGAAAAGCGGGCAGTACAAATTTTATAAATTATGCAGAGATCACAATCCGGATGATACCTGCTGCTGCACTTGTTATTTATTCTGATCTTTCAAGATATCCGGATTTGTTTAAAGTCTTTGGGTGGTTTATGATCATTACTTCATTTGTTTTGTATCTTATTCCACCTAAAATGCATCATGCGTTTTCAGTAAAAAGTTCTGGGAAATTAAAGCCGTTATATCTTCGTATCATTTCGCCATTTTCGATATTGATAGGTATTTTTCTTATCTATTGTGTGTCCATTTAAAATTTATAATCTTAAATATATTATTATAAAAAAGGTCATCACATTTATGCAACCATGAGAAATGTCAGTGGTAAAAATGCAACTCCAGCAGCAGAGTTAAAAGAGTTTGCAAAGTCAAAAGAACTTAAAATTGATGCAACAGCAGCCAGTATTGAGGTATTGGCTGCTTCTCTTATGGTTTTATTTTTCAGTTTTAAATTCATCTACCTGACTCAGTAAGTCCATTGAGTTTAACAATGGTGCCCATTCCTTTCCATTAAAAATAATCCGGAACCATTTTTTGTTTCGATTTTCATATTTGATATTAAAGAAAAGCCAGAGAGCTGCAATGGTAAAAGAAAGTGTAACAATTCCCTGAATGATCAATAATGGCAAACTCCCATTTTCGAGCATATTTTTATTCCAATAAAATATAGTCCACAAAGGAAGCTGAAGAAACATAAATCTTGTTACCCAAAGCGAAGTTGATATTAACTTTGCAATTTTTTCCTGTGTAGCCAGAATTGGTTCTGTAATGTCTGTTTGATAAATGGTGATCGTCTGATAAAGATAAATGACCAATGCAATTGCTGTTAATAAAATCTGAAGAGCCGCCGAATAAAGAAAAAAATGATTGGCACTTGAGTAAGCGGAAAGAAATATATTTGTTACAACTGTCCCGCCGATTCCCACCCATAAAACAGCCATCATAACGGTAAATATTTTAACTGGCTTCATTGAAGAAAGAAGCGATTGTGTTTTCATTTTGATTAAATCTTCTGCATTTTTTTTATTAAGCAAAAGGTTTTCATTTATTTTTTTACTGTTGGACTTCCAAAGATTAATGATTTCTATGTCATTCATTTTAATTATTTATTGATTTATAATTTGTGAAAATTTTTCTTTAAGTTTTAATTTTATTCTGCCAATTTTTGTAGCCACATTGGTTTCTGAAAAGCCAATGATGTCAGCAATTTCTTTGTAGCTTTTTTCTTCAAGGTAAAGCAGTATCAGAGCTTTGTCTAACTCTTTAAGTTCAGAAATAAATTTTTGAAGAATACCCAGATTTATATTTTCCTCTTCTTTTTCAAAATTGATCGTGTCTGCAATATTAAAGATTTCAGTATTGAAGGGACTGGATATTTTCGACCTGCTATTTTCTTTTCTGTAAAATGAAATAGCAACGTTCAGGGATATCCGGTAAATCCATGTAGAATATTTATAGTCGTCATTATAGCTGTCAAACGATTCCCACAACTGAATATAAATCTCCTGTATCAAATCTTTGCGGTCTTCACTGTCTTTACAATATGCATTTGCAATTTTGTAAAGAATACCTTTATGAGATTCTATAACTGAAACGAATATGGCGTTTTTATCCTGAGTACTCTTCACTATTTATTGTTGTAAATGTTTTGAAACCAGTTTTGAATTTCTTTCATAGCTTTTTTAATTTGTATAAAATTATTAAGAATTACTGTTTCTTAATTATTCGCATTTGATTCAAAAAAATCACACTTGTTAGAATGTTTTTTTGAAAGTAGTTTTGACATTTACAAGATATGTTAGTTTTTGATGCTAAGCTATGACTACACCTAACTATTTTTTTACCGGCAATTTACTTTTAAATTTTAAATATATGGCTGAAATAAAATTAGTTATTCAGGATTGATAAGGTATAGATATTTATAAAAATGATTTGACAAATGCCGGATATCAGGGAACAACAAATAGAATCATATCCCGGCTAAATCTTCTGATCAAAATATTACAGTGATGAAACTGCGTGAGTCTTGAATAGAGATTTCATTTGAAGTATTTTTACAAAAGCACGTTTGAACCTAAATATCGAAATCAATAAATTGGAATTTAAACCAACAGGATCCGTAACATTTCTATTCACCGACATTGAAGGAAGCACTAAACTCTCGCAGGAATTTCCTGATTCTCTTCAGGCTTCACTGGATATTCATCACAGAATTTTACGTGATGCAATTGAATCCAACAATGGATTTGTATTTGAAATAATCGGCGATGCTTTTTGTGCAGCTTTTGAAAATGCCGGTGATGCAGTGAAAGCTGCAGTCGATGCACAATTATATCTTGCAAATGAGAAGTGGTTTGATGCCGTGATCAAAGCGAGAATGGGAATTCATAGCGGCATCGCTGAATGGAACGGGAAAAGATATTTGGGTTACATTACACTGGCAAGGACAGCAAGAGTTATGTCAGCAGCATATGGAGAACAGATCATTGTTTCAAATGATACTTTTGAATCACTCTTTAATAATTGCCACAAAGACTCGAAGACTCTAATATTTTTGGATCCTAAAACTTCGGGTCTTAGAGACTTTGAGGTAGAAGAAAGAAAGGAAATTTCATTCAGAGACCTGGGTGAAAGAAGATTGAAAGATGTTATTAAACCTATAAAACTTTTTCAGGTCACTGCTCCCGGCCTCAGAGAAGATTTTCCTCCATTGAAAACTCTTGATGCACGTCTGAATAATCTCCCTGTTCAGCTTACAAATTTTATCGGCAGAGAAAATGAATTAAAGCAAATAAAAGATTCTTTGTCAAACACACATTTATTAACAATTACCGGATCGGGTGGATCCGGGAAATCAAGATTGTCATTACAGACAGCAGCTGATCTGATAGACATATTTGCAAACGGAGTCTGGTTTGTAGAGCTTGCAAATTTAAATGATCCTGTATTATTACCTGTGTCAATTATGTCGGTAATTGGAATTTTAGAAAATCCGAAAGAATCTCCGGAAGTCACTTTAAAGGGATATTTAAAAGACAAAGAAATTCTGATCATTCTTGATAACTGTGAACACCTCATAAATGCCTGTGCAGTTTTAGTAGAAAGTTTACTTTCGTTAAGTCCAAAGTTAAAAGTTTTAGCTACAAGCAGAGAACCTTTGAAATGTTCCGGTGAACATTTATTCAGGATCCCTTCATTATCCACTCCTGTCCAAGGATCAAAAGAAACTCCTGAACAGCTGACACAATATGAATCTGTCCGGTTGTTTATTGAAAGATCATTGACGTTAGACCAGGGTTTCAAAGTTACAAATGAAAATGCCTCTGCACTTGCTGAGATCTGTTTCCGGTTAGATGGAATTCCACTAGCGATTGAATTGGCTGCAGCAAGGACAAAGATATTGTCGTTAGAAAAAATATTTGAGAGATTAGATGACAGATTCAGTCTGCTTACCGGAGGAAAGAGAACAGCATTGCCGAGACAGCAGACTTTAAGATCACTGATAGACTGGAGTTATGATCTTCTTTCTGATAATGAAAAGATAATCTGGAACAGATTATCAGTATTCAGAGGAGGTTGGGAATTGGAGGCTGCCGAAGAAATATGTTCAGATGATATAATAGATAAAAATGAAATTATAGAATTACTGCAAAATCTTTCAGAGAAATCCATTATTATTTTTGATAAAGAACTTGTGAGATACCGAATGCTTGAGACTATCAGACAGTATGGAGATGAAAAATTAAGAACCTCTGAAGATTATAAGGAGATATCTAAAAAGCATTTAAAATATTATACTGAACATGCAGAAACCGCAGATTTGAAATTACATGGTCTGGAAATTGTAACATGGTTAAAAGTTTTAGATGTAGAAAAAGGTAATATAGAAAAAGTATTTATGTTTTCCGATGAATCAGGGGATATAATTACAGAAGCAAGATTAGCCGGCGCATTGGGATATTACTGGGATATAAGAGGACAAATTTCAGAAGGAATTCTACGTCTGGAAAATATATATTTAAACATTCCGGAAACAAAGAATCTGGGTTTCATTAAAATTATTTTTCTGATTGGATTACTTACCCATAGAAAAGGTGAATTTGTAAAAGCATCTGAATATCTTAAAGAAAGTCATGATCATTATATAAAGCTGAATTACAAACCGGGTATCGGCTATGCATTAAATAGTCTTGGTGATATTTTTAGGGATAAGGGGGAATATGATAAAGCTGCTGACATGTATAAAGAAAGTCTTGAAATTCGCCGGAATATCGGTGACAAAAGTGGAATTGCTGATTCTTTAAATTGTCTGGGAAATGTCTCATTTGATAAAGGAGAATATAACGAAGCTGATGAATTGTATAAAAAGAGTCTTGAAATTCGCCGGAATATTGGAGACAAAAGGGGAACTGCTAATTCTCTCCATTGGCTTGGAAATGTATCAAATTATAAAAGAGAATATGAAAAAGCAACGGGATATTATAGTGAGAGCCTTTCTATACGACGTGAAATTGGTGACAAAAGAGGAATTGCCAGTTCTCTTAATAATCTGGGAAATGTTTATATTATAAAAAAAGAATATGAAAATGCAACTGATCTATATGAAGAAAGTCTGGTAACATTCCGTGAAATTGGAGATAAAAAAGGAATAGCTGATTCTCTTAACGGACTTGGAAATGTATCTTTTGATAATATTGAATATCAAAAAGCTGCAGATTTATATCAAGAAAGTCTTGCAATCAAACTTTTAATGGGAGAAAAAAAAGGAATAGCTTATTCTCTCAATAATCTGGGTAATGTATTTTATCATAAAGGAGAATATGATAAAGCAGCCGGCTATTATGAGGAGAGTCTTGGGATCAAGCGTGAAATCGGTGATAAAAGAGGAATAACAAATTCTCTTAACGGGCTTGGCAATGTTTTTTTTTATAAAGGAGAATATGATAAAGCAACCAGCTATTATGAAGAGAGTCTGGAAATCAGTCGTGAGATAGATTATGAAATGGCAATTGAGGATTCTCTAAAAAATCTTGGGATGGTTTCTATAAAAAGAGGTGAATTTAATAATGCACAGAAATATTATCAGGAAATTCTGTCTCATAGTATTGATTCAGGTAATAAAAAAAAAATCACAGAAAATTTATTGAGACTTATTGATCTGAATCTGAAAAAAAAATCCGGTGTTTCATTCAGTAAATTATTAGGCTTTTTAAATCATTATTCAAATTCAAACAAAATCATCTTTGAAAAATCGGATCAAAAAGTATTTGATGATGCGGTGACATATCTGAAAGAGAATATGAGTGAAGAAGAGTTTTTGAAAAGTTTTGAGGAAGGGGAAATGATGACACTTGATTCAATTTTAAATATTAAATTGTAAACACTTTATTAACAGATGAAAAATTTAAACAGTATAAGTATTTTTGAATTAATTCTTAATTTTTAATTTTTAATTTGACTATACCTACCGGGGATATAACATTTCTTTTCACCGACATTGAGGGCAGCACTAAGTTATCTCAGAAATTTCCTGATACAATGCCTGCTGCAATGGAAATTCACAATAATATTTTACTTAAATCCATAGAATCGAATAATGGATTTGTATTTAAAAATACAGGCGACGGATTCTGTGCAGCTTTTCAAAATGCCGGGGATTCTGTCAGAGCAGCGGTTGAAATTCAAACAAATCTTTTAAATGAGAACTGGAAAGATGCTGTCATTAAAATCAGAATTGGCATTCACAGCGGCAAAGCTGAATGGAATGGTAAGAACTATATGGGTTATATTACACTTGCAAGAACTTCAAGAATAATGTCTTCTGCTTTCGGAGATCAGATCATTATTTCAAATGATACTTATAATCTGTTTTCTGAGAGTAATACTTTACTACAAAGTCACGAAAATATCAGATCTGAAAAAAACAACTTGATTTCTTTGCATCAAAGTGGTGATACTAAAATTTCATTTTGGGATCTTGGTGAGAGAAGATTAAAAGATCTGATCAATCCAATCAAACTTTTTCAGATTACAGCTCCCGGACTGAGGGAGAATTTTCCTCCATTAGAAACTCTTGATGCCAGACCAAATAATCTTCCTGTACAGTTGACAAGTTTTATCGGCAGGGAAAAAGACATTAAAGAAATAAAAAAGTTAACTGTCGATAACCGTTTAGTATCAATAATCGGACCCGGTGGAATAGGTAAAACCAGACTCTCTTTACAGGTAGCGGCGGAACTGATAGATCAATATTCTGACGGAGTATGGTTAACTGAGTTTGCGCAGATTTCTGATCCTGAATTAATTTCACAGACAACAGCAAAATTCTTAGGTATTAATGAACAGTCAAATCAGGAAACAATTATTACTCTTATCAATTATTTAAAGGATAAGGAATTACTTTTAATATTTGATAACTGTGAACATTTAGTATCTGCCTGTGCAGTACTTACTGAAAAGCTCTTGCAAAATTGTGCAAAACTTAAGATCATTGTTACCAGCAGAGAAGCGTTCAGAATCGAAGGTGAACATTTGTATAATATAATTTCTTTGTCGCATCCTGAACCAAATGAAGTAAATACTCCAATTGAATTATCTCAATTTGAAGCAGTAAGATTGTTTATTGAAAGAGCTTTATCAGTCAGTCCCGGATTTAAAATTGATAATGAAAACGCACCTGCACTGGCACAGATCTGTTATCATCTTGACGGAATACCTTTTGCGATCGAGCTTGCGGCAGCAAGAACTAAAATTTTAACGCTTGAAAAAATATGTGAAAAATTAAATAACAGATTCCAGCTGTTAACCGGAGGAAAACGAACTTCTCTTCCAAGACAACAGACTTTAAGAGCTATGATAGACTGGAGTTATGATCTGCTTTCTCATAAAGAAAAGTTACTGCTTCAGCGGTTATCTGTATTTTCCGGAGGTTGGACAATTGAGACTGCAGAGCAAATTTGCGCTGATGAAGAAATTGATGATTCAGAGATACTCGATTTAAATTCACTTCTCTTAGATAAATCTTTGATAAGTGCCAAAGAAAGTTCAGGATCTATCAGGTTTTTCATGCTGGAAACAATTAAAGAATATACGAAGGAAAAGCTTGAAAAAATGAATGATGTTTACCGGAAACATTTTTCTTATTTTAATCAATTGTGCAATTGTGATGAAATGAGATCAAAAGGGCTGACACAGCTTCAATGGATAAAATTAGTGGATACTGAACTGGATAATATCAGAGCAGCTATTCAATGGGCAGTCGAAAAAAATTCTGATGAAGCTTGTGATATTATCAGTACTACTGGTATATTTAATAATATCAAAGGCTATTATAAAGAAGGGCTTCAGACATGTCTGAAAATTTTAAATTCATCATTATCGGTAAATGAATTGCCAAAAGTAAAAGTTCTGTATACAGCTGCATTAATGGCTTCTAATCTTGGAAATTCTGCTGATGCAGAATATTATGCAAAGGAGGGACTTAGAGTTGCAAAAAAATATAACGATAAACATAAAATTGCAAGTTGTCTCAACGTTCTCGGATCTTCTATTAATAAAAATCTGGAAAGATCTGCTGAAGCACTTGAATATTTTGAGGAAGCTCTTTCTATCTTCAGGGAAGTGAATAATAAAACAGAAATAGGTGTATTACTTTTTAATATGTCAACAACGGTAAATATAAAAGGTGATCCAAAACTTGTGTTGAAATATAGGCTTGAAGCAATGAAAATATTTAAAGAATTAGATGATACTCATAATATATCTTTAATTCTTGCAAGTCTTGGAGTATATGAATTAAGGGAAAATAATTTTGAACTCGCCAAAAACTATACAGAAGAAAGTCTGGCTATTGCTCATGAGATCGGTGATAATTTTTTAATATCTGTTAATTTAGTCAATCTGGGTTGTATTTATTCCGGATTAAATCAATATGAAAAGGCAGCTGAATTGCTTGAAAGATCAATTGTAATTATAAAAGAGCATGGTTATAAGGAAAGTTATCTTGTAGCTGTGATGTATCTCGGAGAAGTTTTTTCGAATTCAGGCGATTATAAAAGAGCTATTGAACTTTTCAATGAATCCATTCAATCAGGAACAGATTCAAATAATGATTATTTTCTTGCTTATAATTATTTCAATTTAGGTGTTTCGTATTTTAAATTAAAAGACTATGTGAATTCTTTGAAGTACTTTTATCTATTAAAATCCGACAAGGAAAATTCTAAACTTAATATAAGTAATGAGAAATTGAAAATTGCTGAGGAGTATATCAGTAAATTAGAAAGTATTGAATAAAGGCAATGTTTAATGTTTAATGTTTAATGTTCGATTTTCGATTTTCGATTTTCGATTTTCGATTTTCAATTTTCGATTTTATATATTTAATTATGGAATTTAAGCCAAATGTAAAAATAATATAAGATAGTATGGAAAATAAGCTGCATTTAACAGAGCTGGCTGAAAAAGCTGAACAGGAACTTGAAGGTTCTGAAAGTCAGAGCAAAGTGTTTTTGAAGAATCTATATTAAAGCTTAAAAAGAATTTAGGAGATAAAGAGTTTTTAGAGAGATTTGAATCAGGGAAATCGATGACGCTGGATGGAACAGTAGACCTAGTTTTAAATATTAATTTATCAAAGGAATAGATTAATTTTAAAATCAATTTTGGCATAATTTTTAATTATTATTTTGAATAATCCAACCGGACAAGTAACATTTTTATTTACCGACATCGAGGGAAGTACTTTTTCAATTTTAAATTTTAAATTTTAAATTTTAAATGCTCAATTTTGAATAATAAACCAAACGGATCAGTAACATTTCTCTTCACTGACATAGAGGGAAGTACCAAGCTTTCACAGGAATTTCCCGGTACACTGCCTGCTGCACTTGAAGTCCACAATAAAATATTACGGGATGCTATAGAAACCAATAACGGATTTGTTTTTAAGAATACGGGTGATGGATTTTGTGCCGCTTTTGAAGATGCATTTGCTGCTGTGAAAGCTGCTGTAGATGCACAGTCGGGACTTGCAAATGAGAAATGGTCTGATGCTGTGATAAAAGCGAGAATGGGAATTGACAGTGGGAATGCCGAATGGAACGGGAAAAATTATATTGGATACAAATCACTTTCGAGGGCAGAAAAAGTTATGTCAACTGCTTATGGAGAACAGATCATTATCTCGGGAGATTCTTATGAACTGGTAAAAAAGAATTTTGAGAGTTCTGATAAGAAGATCTTTAATAAGGCTGGAAATGAAATTACATTTACCGATCTTGGTGAAAGAAGATTGAAGGATGAGAACAATACGGTAAAATTATTTCAGATAGCAACTTCAGGACTGAAAGAAGATTTTCCATTATTAAAAACACTTGATGCCAGACCAAATAATCTGCCTGTTCAGCTTACCAGTTTTATCGGGAAAGAAAAAGAAGTTAAAATTATAAAAAAATTAATTGCTGAAAACCGATTAGTGACACTATTCGGACCTGGAGGAACAGGTAAGACCAGACTTTCTTTGCAGGTTGCATACGGACTGATAGACCATTTTACAAACGGTGTATGGCTGATTGAACTTGCACCGATTTCAGATCCTGACCTGATAGCTCAGACAATTGCAAACTCTCTGAAGATCAATGATCAGTCTGACCAAAATACAATTGAAACTCTTAATAATTATCTGAAGGATAAAGAACTACTTTTGATCATAGACAACTGTGAACATTTAGTTACTGCTTGCGCTGCGTTTACAGAAAAATTATTGCAGAACAGTAAGAATCTTAAGATCATTGCCACTAGCAGAGAAGCATTCAGAAGCAAAGGGGAACATACTTATTATGTAACATCTTTATCGCATCCCGAACTAAATGAAGTAGTTTCACTAAATGAATTGTCACAATTTGAAGCTGTTAAATTATTCATATCAAGAGCTTTGGAAGTCAACCCCGGATTTAGTATTAACAATGAAAATGCCCCTGCACTGGCACAGATATGTTATCAGCTTGGCGGAATTCCATTTGCGATTGAACTTGCTGCTGCAAGGACGAAGGTTTTACCGGTAGAAAAGATCTGTGAAAAATTAGTTGACAGATTCAAATTGCTGACAGGAGGCAGGCGTACTGATCTTCCGGGACATCAGACTTTAAAGGCTATGATAGACTGGAGTTATGATTTGCTTTCAGAAAAAGAAAAAATCCTGCTTCAGCGCATATCGGTATTTTCAGGCGGCTGGACATTAGAAGCAGCAGAAAAGATCTGTGAAGATGATGAAATTGAAGATCTTGAGATACTGGATCTGAATTCACATCTTCTTGATAAATCTCTGATCAGTGCAAAAGAATCATCAGGAGAGATAAGGTTTTTTATGCTGGAATCAATTAAAGAGTATGCACGGGAAAAACTTGGAGAAAAAAATGAAGTTTTCAAAAGACATTTTGATTTCTTTAAGGAGCTGTCTGTTTATGAAACTTTCAGATCCAAAGGAGTTACACAGCTTCAATGGATCAAACTTATTGATAATGAAATTGATAATTTAAGAGCTGCTATAAAATGGGCTACTTTAAATTATCCTGATGAAGCATGTAATATTATTAGTTCATCAGGTGAATATTATAAAATCAAAGGCTATTATCTCGAAGGACATCAGAATTGTATAAAACTAATAAATTCTTCTCTTCCAATTACTGATAAATCAAAGGTTAAACTTTTTTACACTGCCGGATTAATGACAGAGAGTCTTGGAAATGAAACTGATGCTGAAAGCTATGGAAAAGAAGGACTTGCCATAGCTCGAAAGTATAACAATAAATTAGAAATTGTAATGTGCCTGAATCTACTTGGAGTCAGCACCAATAAGAATCTGGCAAGAAGAGAAGAAGCTATGAAATACTTTCAAGAAGCTCTTACTCTCGCCAGAGAAATAGATGCCAAAGGTGAGATCGGATCGATACTTCTTAATATGAGCCCTATATTAAACAACAAAGAAAATCAGGTTATGAATAATAAAAAAGAAGCATTGAAAATTTTTAAAGAACTTGGAGATACCCGAAATGTATCTTTGATCCTTGCCAGTATTGGAGTATATGAATTCAAACAAGAAAATCTTGAATCTGCTTTAGTTTACACGGAAGAAAGTCTTGACATTGCAAATCTGATAGGAGATAAATTTTTGATCTCAGTTAATTTAGTCAATCTGGGTTGCATTAATTTAGGGCTGAAGCAGTATGATAAAGCAGCCGAATTACTTGAACAATCAATTGTGATAATCAAAGATAACGGGTATAAGGCAAGCTATCTTGCAGCTGTGATGTATCTTGGTGAAGTATTATCAAAGTCCGGTGATGATGAAAGAGCAATTGGATTATTTAAAGAATCAATACAGACCGGAACTGATATGGAAAATAATTATTATCTTTCAAATAATTATTTCAATTTAGGTGTATCTTATTTTAATCTTAAAGACTATGAAAATTCTTTAAAACACTTTGATCTTTTAAAGATATGCTTAGATAAAACTAACTCTGTACATAGTAATGAAAAAGTAAAGATTGCTGAAGAGTATATTAATAAAATTAAAAATATGATGTGAGGATTATACTTTGATTAAATTTGGATCCGGCTCTACAAGCTAATTGAATGACTATTGAGCATGAAGTGATTTAAATTATAAACCAAAAATTTTAATTATTCAATTATTATGTTTTCCATTAAAATCAAATGTTAACTTCTAAAAAATTAAACCAAATCATGAAAAAAATTTACAGTTTAAAATTTCTTATTGTTTTTATAATGTTCTATTCATGCGGCAATTCTTCTGAAGATGTGAAAGTTAATTCTGATGTGAAGGGCAAATCTGAAGTGAAAGGCGAAATTGAATTAAAGGATAAATCTGAAGTGAAAGACTTACTTGGAATAAAAGGTCCGCTCGAATTTAATTCAACGACATTTGATCTTGCATGGTCTGATAAGCCACGTGAGAATTATTACATTCAGGAATATCTGCCTTCAGGTGAGTCGCCAGAAAGTTTTAATCAGATGATGTCGGTACATCTTTTTTTAACTGATCTGACAGTAGATAAAATGGTGAGTAAAAAAATTGGTGAACTCGAAGACAGAAAAAAGAGTGACCCGCTTTGCAATTATTCTTCTTTCAAAAGTCCTGACGGAAATGAAATTATTGTTGATTTTGTACTCAGTGAGGATAAAGAAGGGCAGATACCAATTATAGAATTCAATGCTTACCGCTATAAAATATCAGACACTGGAAATGGAAGTAAAGGAATAATTATTTATGCATATTCGAAAAGAAGTTATGGAGATGATATAGATTCTTTTCTTGTAAATTTAAAAGAAGACCGAATGAAATATCTTGATGAAATGTCGAAGACAACTATTCCTGCAGTGTCAATTTCTAAATAGAGAATTCGTAAACAAATATTCAGGTTTGATCAAACTCTTTACAGATACTCTGTAAATAATCAAACACTTTCCAGTTCCTAACCTGGGAAGAATGAATTAATTCTTAATTTATTTCAGTTCCCTCAGAGTCCGAAAAGCACGTGACTCTGAGGGAATAAAGTATATTAAAAACATTCAGATAAATAAGCAGTGTATTTTAAAAGTTAGAATTTTAGTAAATTAGCATAAACAAATAGAATATTATTAAAATGAATAAATTTTTATTAATACTTGCAGTTTTGAGTATATATCTAAATACTTCCTTTGGACAGCTTCCAAATTATAATATCACCCTTCTGGCAAATCTTAATCAGCATATTACAAACGATACCTATTCAGGATGCTGGGGATATATTGCTCCCGACGGAAGTGAATATGGGATACTCGGGACTCATCTGGGCACAGCTTTTATAAATATTTCTGATTCATCGAATATTCATGAGGTTGACTTTGAACCTGCACCGGTAACTGGATCAGGAAATCACTGGAGAGAGATCACAGTTCATTCTCATTATGCTTATGTTATCACTGAGCAGTCAAACAGCGGAATAGAAATTTTTGATCTGCAGTATCTGCCGGATTCAGTTCATCGGGTAAATAAATTTATTCCTCCGGGTCACATAACTTCTCATACTATTGCAAGATCAGGTCCGTATTTATTTTTGAATGGTTGTAATTCTGCATTCGGTCAGGGAGTCACAATTTTAGATCTTACTTCAGATCCTGAAAATCCAGTTGTAAGAGGATCATTAAACACACATTATGTACACGACTGCAGAGTTGTAAATGATACTATTTGGGCTGCATGTCTAAGCAGCGGTATCAGAATAATTAATGCCGTTAACAAAGATCAGCCGGTATTCATAAATTCATTTCTGACTCCGCCGCATCTTGCTACACATAACAGCGCATTGACAAAGGACGGAAATTATCTTTATACTACTGATGAAACGAGCTCTCCTACTGCCGGTACTTTGAAAATTTTTGATGTACAGGATCTTGGGAATATTACATTTATCAGAGACTGGAGACCGACCGGAATTACAACTTCACAGGTACATAATATAGAAATATTCGGAGACACTGCTGTCATCGCACACAGGTCATCGGGTATCAGAGTACTGGATATTTCAAATCCAATTGATCCTATAGAGATTGCATGGTATGATACATATCCAATAAATAACGTTAACGCTTTTATTGGTGCTTGGGGAATATTTATGTTCCCGTCAAAAAAAATAATTGCATCAAATAAAGAAGATGGATTATGGGTAGTTCAGCTTCAGAATACAACAGACATTAAATTGAATTCAACTGTTGTGTCGGAGTATTCACTTTCGCAAAATTTTCCTAATCCGTTTAATCCGAAGACTGTAATCAGTTACGAATTACCAGTGACGGGTAATGCTTTGCTTAAAGTTTTTGATGTACTGGGGAATGAAGTCGCTGAGTTGGTAAATGAAAAGCAGAATGCGGGAAGTTATTCAGTTGAGTTCGATGGAAGTAATTTTTCGAGTGGGGTTTATTTTTATAAGCTGACAGCTGGGGAATTTGTTGAGACTAAGCGGATGATATTATTAAAATAAATTAAAAATTATTTATTAAGAACTTCCGATTTTGGACTGCG
>DAORRV010000058.1:0-20697 GCA_035443185.1 Ignavibacteria bacterium
AAAAACTTTTTGCTGAAGCATTGAAAAGTGCATATTGTGAAGTTGCACCCAAAAAGCTTATGGAAATAATAAGACCTAATGGAAAAAAATAAATACTACCGTAATAAATCTCAGACAACAATAACAAATAAAACTATATGAGAAAAATAATTTCATTCATGCACATATCGCTTGATGGATTTGTAGCAGGGCCGAACGGAGAAATGAACTGGATCAAAATTAATGAGGGAATTTTTGATCATATAGGAAAGCGGATAAGCAAAGGTGACACTGCATTATATGGACGGGTAACTTTTCAGATGATGGAAAATTACTGGCCAACCGCAGCAGACAAACCAAATGCAACCAGGCATGACATTGAACATTCAAAGTGGTATGAAAAAGTAAACAAGATAGTATTATCAAGATCAATGAAAGATGCGGAATTGACAAACACAGAAATTATCAACGACAACTTTTCGGACAGAATAAATGAAATAAAACAAAGTGAAGGTGAAGACATCCTGCTTTTTGGAAGTCCGACTGCTACACATGCCCTTATACAACTGAACTTAATTGACGGCTTCTGGCTGTTTGTTAATCCGGTTATTCTTGGAAAAGGAATTCCACTGTTTACAGATATCAAAGACAAAATCAATCTAAAACTTTTGGCTACACGACAATTTACCTGCGGGGTAACTGAACTGAGTTATATTGTTGTCAGACAATAACATCGAACCAATATCAAACTTTTTAAATATAATAATGCGGACATTTTTAATAATATTTTTTACTTTTACTCTGACCTGTGTTTTTGGACAGACAGAAGAACCCAAACTAAAGATCTCACACTTAAAGGGTGACTTTTATATTTATACAACATACAGCATTTATGAAGGAAGTCAAATACCTGCAAACGGAATGTATCTGCTTACAGATGATGGTGTGATTTTATTTGACACTCCCTGGGACACTACACAATTTCAACCATTGCTTGACAGCATAAAATTAAAGCATAATAAAAATGTGATAATTTGTATTGCAACGCACTGGCACAGTGACAGAACTGAAGGACTTGAATATTATAAGCAGCACGGAATTAAAACATACACAACTTTTCTGACAGATGAATTGAGTAAAGAGAACAATAAAAAAAGGGCTGAATTTTTAATTGCAAACGACACGGTTTTTAATGCCGGACAATATTCATTTGAAACTTATTACCCGGGAGAAGGACATACTAAAGACAACATTGTAGTTTGGTTTGGCAAAGAGAAAATACTATATGGAGGTTGTCTGATTAAAGGTGCTGACGCTGAAAACTTAGGATACTTAGGAGATGCGAATGTCCGAGAATATGAAACTACTCTGAGGAATGTGCAGGAAAAATGCCCTGACCCGGAATTTATTATCATATCACACAGCGACTGGAATGATATAAACTCATTAAAACATTCAATAGAATTGGCAAAAAAACTAAAAGAATAAAACTTTAATTTTATAAGAGAAAAAATTATGACAAAAAATAAATTACCTATAATGCACAATGTCGGTATCGTGGTAGAATCACTTGATGACGCCATTTCATTTTTCACGGAAATTGGTCTGACACTCGAAGGGCGTGCGATAATTGAAGGTGAATGGTCTGGTCGTGTTACCGGACTGGATTCTCAACAGGTGGAAATTGCTATGATGGTAACACCTGATGGTCACAGCCGACTTGAGCTTTCACGATTTCTTAAGCCGCCAACAATTTCAGATCATCGGACAGCACCTGTTAATTCCCTCGGTTATCTTCGCATTATGTTCACAGTTGAAAATATTGACGAGCTTGTTTCCAGACTAATTAAAAATGGTTCAACACTGGTAGGCGAAGTGGTACAATACGAAAACACGTATCGTCTCTGTTATATTCGGGGAGTAGAAGGACTTCTTATCGGACTGGCAGAACAGTTAAATGTTAAATAATAAATATTAAATATTAAATTTTATATACAAGTTTATTTAATAAAACAACTAACTCTTGATATTAAAAATGAAAGAACTATATAAATTATATAATTGGACATTCAAAATTTAAATCATAAAGACATAAAATTTATTCACGAAATGCTTCCATTAGGCTGGGAAGACGTTGTTCCGATCTTTGACTGGTACACACACACGGATTTTTGCTATCCGGTAAAAGTATGCATAGACAAAAAAATTGTCGGGATCGGGGCGGCAATAGTTCATAATAAATCTGCATGGCTTGCTCACATTATTGTTCATGCTGATTATAGAAATCAAGGTATAGGAAAAGAGTTAACTCAGTCTTTGGTTGACACTTCATATTCAAAAGGCTGTGAGACGATTTATTTATTAGCTACTGAACTTGGCGAGCCGGTGTATAAAAAAATAGGGTTTGAAACAGAAACTGAATATATGATTTATACATGTGATGCAACAAATGGAAAATTCAAGATGGATGAGAATATTATTGCGATCAGCAATGATTTCAAAAAACAGATATTAAATTTAGACAGACAAGTATCGGGAGAAGTCAGAATTTTAGTTTTAGAACAGCATCTTTCAGATGGATTTTTATTTTTAAAAGACAACAAAGTACAGGGATTTTATATTCCGAATTTAGGTAACGGTTTAATAATAGCGACTACTAATATAGCAGGAATAGAACTAATGAAGTTACGTTTGACATTAAAAGATTTTGCTGCGTTTCCAATTGACAATTTAAATGGAACAGCATTTATGGAACAAAATAATTTCAAAAAAGACCGTTCAGAAAAGCGAATGAGATTAGGAAAGAAAAGAAACTGGCAGCCTCAAAATATTTACAATAGTATTGGTGGAAATTTAGGTTGAGAAATATTAAGTTTGCCTCTAAGTCTCTGAGAAAATAAATTTTAAAGTTTTAAACTTTGAGCCTTTGAGTCTTATAGGCTTTGAGGCAATCCTATGAAATTTAACTTTTGTAATTAATAAATAAGTATGAGAAAAATAATTGCTGCAATGAATACGACACTTGACGGAAATTGCGACCATACAGCAGGAATTCCTGATGAAGAAATACATCAGCATTACGCTGAACTTTTAAATAACGCAGGCGCAGTTCTGTATGGAAGGATCACATATCAGCTAATGGAATACTGGCGGGATGTTTTGAAAAAACCTACCGGTGAAAAAGCTATGGACGAATTTGCCGTGGCAATCGACAGGATTCCCAAAATTGTTTTTTCCCGTACGCTGAAAAATTTAGATTGGGAAACTGCTAAGCTGGCAGACAGAGATATTAAAGAAGAAGTTTTAGAACTCAGGCAACAACCGGGTAAAGATATTTTCGTTGGCAGTCCTGGTTTAATTTCAGAATTAACGAATCTATATTTAATTGACGAATACCAACTTTGTGTACATCCTGTAATAGCAGGAAGTGGTCTGCCCTTATTTAAAAACATAAATGAAAAGATTATCTTAAAGCTGATTAAGACAAAAACTTTTGAATCAAGGACAATAATTCTTTATTATGAGCCAATTAAAAAGTGACTGTTTATATGAGAAATATTTTTGACGAAGAGTTGTTTTAACACAAAAATAATTTATTTGTTTTATTTAAAATTGGCAAGTGTTTGTGGAGACTATAATGTTTGAAGTTGTTCAAAATTTGTTTTGCAAATTGTAATTCAGATTACATTTTTAAAACATCTACTTTACAAAAAATTAAAAATCAGAATACTAAAATCGTTTTAGCCTGCAAGATATACTGATTAACATAAACTTTAATTCATTTTTCAAATACAATTTTAAAAAGATTTATTTTATTTATCTATTATTACTTTATTTAAATATTAAAATTTAAAAATTCATTATGGGAAAATTAGCAGTAATAAAAACAAAAGAAACTGACTCAAGTGTAGAGGACTTTATTAACAGCGTAAAGGATGAACAAAAACGTAAAGACAGTTTTGAAATTTTGAATATGATGCAAAAAGCTTCAAAGGAAAAACCAAAAATGTGGGGCAGTTCAATTATTGGTTTTGGAAAATTAATTTATAAAAGTCCCGCTTCAGGACGTGAAGTCGAATGGTTTAAAATTGGATTTTCACCCCGAAAAGCAAACCTCACAATATATCTGATAGATCTAAAAATGCATGAAGACTCTTTAAAAAAACTGGGTAAGCATAAACAGGGTGGGGGCTGCCTGTATATAAATAAGCTGGAGGATATTGATCAAAAAGTACTTGAAAAAATGATAGCTGTATCATTAATAGGAAAATGATCTTTTAAGTAAAACATACCTGTAATTGGATTTTACAAAACGGGATTTCGCATACAAGTTCTATCAGGGAGTTTGAGAACGGGTGTAAAATTTTTTAATGAAAAATCTGGGTCTAAAGAGCTCATTACATCGGTTATACCGTTTAATCAAATTGAGTAAGGTCATTTTGTGCGTTTCAAAATGTTTTTATTTTCTACCATTTAAATTAAAATAAACTATTTTCATAATAAGACAATTCTCCGTTTACAATCTTTGCAGGTGATGTAAAAGGATGATCTACTTCTTTATTAATTCCCATAATATGCTTTACTTCCCAGCCATGAACCTTTAAAAAATCAGAGACCATAGCCCGGTGACACCGCCACCACACTGCTTCTGAACACATATATGCAGTTTTATGAATTAAAGCAATACATTCAAGCTGAGAGATTCCTTCTATGAAAGTTTGGGTTTCCATATAATCTGCGTAACCACGAAAAGCAGAATTTCTCCATGAGATATTTTTTGAATCCGGTTTTACTTTCCTTCTTCCGCCTAATTTTTTTATATGAAAGTATTGAATATTATTTGACGGCAGGAAAATTTCAAGTGCTTCTTTGTTAAAATGGGGAAATTTTCGTGAACCCGGAAAACTTCTGATATCTGCCAGCATTTCAATCTGAAAGGACTGTAATATTTCCAGAAATTCTTCAAGAGTTCTTGTTGAATGACCAATAGTGTGGATGAATTTATTTTTGCCTGCTTCACTCATTGAATGATAAATATTTTATTTGATGGTTTTATCAACTGAATATTTTGTTATCAGTGTACCTTTCTCATTAACCTTTTCAAAACTGATTAATGTAAGATTGATGTCGAGATCCTCTTCAATGACAAAATTGCCTCCGGTACCGAAGATTTTGGGTTCTATGGTAAGCCATAGCTCATCTATCAGTTGTTCTTTTAAAAAGGATGTGGCAATATGTGCACCACCGGCTACTATCATAGTTTTAAAACCTCTTTTTTCAAATTGCTCAGTTAATTCGACAGGAGATTTATCACTAAATTCCAGATGACCTAAGACTTCATATTTTTTATAATTTGAAATATTTCTTGTCATTATTACAAGTAGATTATTTAATGGTGGAGTAATAGGTTCCGCATCAAAAGTTCCGCTGCCGAGAATAATCAGTTGTGATTCACTCCAGATTTTTTTAAAATATTCCTGATCTTTTAGAGAAGTCCATTTCTTCACATGAGGATCACCTGACTTAGTGATTTTTCCATCTACTGTAGAAACAAAAACAAGTATAGTTTTCATTTTTTTTATTTAATTATTACCTCATTCTCACTCAATCTGCTAAGTATATAAAGATATCTGTTTTATTATTATTATTTTAATTTTTTCATGAGCACAACTGCTTCACTATGTACTTCATCTTTTGCGCCAAAAACTAATGTCAGATCTTCCATCTTCATTCGTTCTTTTAATTCTAAAACAGCTTCCTGATTTTCTTTGAGTTCAAGTAGATAATGTTTCTTGAATTCTTCCCATTTATTAGGATCGTGAGCAAACCATTTTCTAAGTTCGGTTGAGGGAGCAATTTCTTTTAACCACATATCAACTTTTGCTTTTTCTTTTGATAATCCCCTCGGCTAAAGTCTGTCAACAAGAATTCTAAAACCATCTTCTTTTACGGCAGATTCATATACTCTTTTAATCTTAATTTTCATTTAAATGTATACTGTAAGTAAATTGATCTGTAATTATAAATTTGAAAGTAAATCAAGTTATTCAAATAATTTTAATCAGAAGCTAATCAGCATCAAAGCTGCATACATAATGAGCAAAATGCATGTAATAAAAACAGCAATTTTCAATTTGGAAAAAACACTTTTATCAAAAACATTATCCTGACTAATAAAAGAGTCCGTTATTACCTGTGAATTATTATAAGGTATCTGATTCTGAATTTCATATTTCGGATCATCAAATTTCTCCATGCCGATAAAAACAGTTGCAATCAGGAGTATCAATATTATAACTATAAAATCAGAATATGTAAATAAGCCGGTCTCAAGAATTTCATTTTGCGCAAATAATGTTTCATGAACAAAAAGTAAAAGTATTATCAGAATCGATCTGATCTGCAGCTTCCCAATAATTAGTTTTACAAAAGCTGTCAGTTTAAATAAGATAGAGTTATAAGTTTTCAAAATAATAATGTTAATAATATATATTTTGGATAATCCAAATATATAGTGTTATAAAATTTATACAGCAACTGCATGGTTTTTTGCATTACTATATCTTTTTCTCAAGGACATCAAAACTAAAAATAAGCAGAGCACCAGTAAAAAAGAAATTATGCTCATCCATTTGATCCATCCTAAAGATGAAGCAGATATCTGGTCTTCAGTTTCACCAACGACTATCACACCTTTCATATAAGGATGAGGAGCGCACATATATTTATACTCTCCTTCATCTTCAAATTTTTGCGTAAAACTTTCTGTATGAGATAACAATGGTGAAAAAAATGTTTTCGGTCCTTCGTATGAAGTGGCAGTATGGATTCCTGAAAATTCACCTTCCATAAAAGAGAAGACATCTTCGTTGATCCATTTTACTGAAGTTCCGGGTGCTATATGCAAAACTTTTGGAATGAAAGAATTGCCGATTATTTTTACTGTTACTTCTTTTGTTTCAGAACCATAAATTGCCGGGGGATCTACATCCGGACTTCCGGGCTCGAACGGAGATATAGTTCTTGTAATCTTAGATTTTATATCTTTCATTTCTTCAGCTGAGTAAACCGGACCGTCGGATTTTACTGTCAATGGAGTCTCAGCATTTTTATCACAAATTAATAAACCTATTGCCCCCCTGTCGGTCGAACCAACAGCATGAGTGAGCAGGGTATAAGCGCCTTCATCCGGCGGCATGCGGAAATCAATCACCCATGAGTCAGCAGGACCTGCAATTACAGACTGTCCCCCGGGCATGACTACATTTGGATTTCCCTGCCAGTAAACATAATCCCAGATGATACCTACTATGTGCAGAGTCGATACAAGATTTGGTCCTGCATTTAAAAAATAAATCCTAACAAAATCACCCGGCTTTGCTTTTATCGGTTCATCTACATATCTGAATATTTTTCCGTTGAACAAAACATATATTGGTTTGCTGTTAACCGCGTCCTCACCGTTTGAGTATAATTCATGCTGCACAAGGAATATTTCCACATCAGGTTTCTTCTTCATTACCTCCTCCATCTTATATTGCTTTTTCGGTTTTACTACCATCATTCCGTATTGACCGAATATTATATGCATTGGGATTGCATGACCTCCGGGTGCACAGTGATACATATATACTCCAGGAACAGTAGCCCTGAATACCATTGACCTTGTTTCACCTGCAGGAATCTTCCCAAGATATTTTGAGGTCTGAGTATATGCCGCATGAATAGATGCACCGTGAGAAACTGTTCCTTTATTCACAACAGTAAACTCAACAATATCACCTTCTTCTACAATTATAGTGGGACCGGGTATTGAACCGTTTGTACTGAATCCTTTGAACATGACACCTCTGCCAATATATGTTTCACCTTCTGCAAGTTCTATTGAAACTCTCTTATCCGGTGTGGCATCCTGAGGTACATAACTTGTCTGCGGAATTGAAAGTCCTTCATCTCTTTTCATTATCTCAATAAATTCCTGTGGGATTTTTGTATTTCCGGGAGTAACAACATTTTGTCCTGCTGTTAACTGAGTCATATTCTGTCTGTTCTCTCCAGTGACGGAAGATACTCCGGCAATTCCTTCCTGATTCATAATGGAAGCAAGTAATTCTTGTCCTCCAAGAGTGTTGCCTCTGGTACTAAGCAGCTCATCATAAAATGTTTTGGTGCAGTATGGACAAGCTTCGGTTGTTTGATTTATGTTTAATAAAGAAAATATTATAAGAAAGTAAGTGATAAATAAACTTACTTTAAAAGATTTATACATAAGGTTTTTCATGATCTTATTTTAATTTATTGTTTAATACAAAATTGTAAAAATTAGTAATCTTAGTACTAAATATTATTTTTCATATAGCCAAAATTCATCACTAAGATTATCAGTAAATTTCTCATCAGAATGGATATGTTGAAATTTTTCCAACTGATCTGCAGATGCTGCTTTCTGAATTTCATTAAATAAAGTCCTTTCTTCAAACCGGATATGACTTTCCAGCAATTCAGGAATTAAATTTAAAGACTCCTCAATATTGGTTTTATCAGTAAAAAGTTCTGTCAGCTTTTTATGTTCTTCAAATGCCTGTTGAATTAATTTATGATCTCTTCCTAAAACCGGAAATAAATATTCCTCTTCCATTTCAAAATGCCCTATAATGTGATTTTTAAAAAACCAGTCTGAATATGCTTTTATTCTGTTTACCGGAATATTTTTTTTAAATCCAGCTTTGATCTTCCAGCAAAGAAGTAATGTATGGTGATGATCTCTGCTAAAAGGTTTAAGCTCTTCTACTCTTTTAATTGGTTTGTCCATGATAAAATTATATAGGTTTCATTTGTAAATTTTTGACCGGATTGTAAAAAAATAAAAACTAATACCGCCTGAGCGAGCACTACATTTCAGGAGACTCCGGCGGTATGTTATTTATTTAAATTTATGAAGCTAACTCTTCTTCTAATTTTATTGCTCCCGGAAACAGTATGTTATTCTCAAGGTGAATATGCATGAACAGATCAGTCTCAAATTCCTTTAACATCTCGAAAGTTACATTATAAGTTGTGCAGCCATCAGCAGGAGCTTTAAAATTATCACTCAGCTCTGATATTTTTCTGAATCTGTCTCCTTCTGCACTGTGCTCTTCCATCATCATATTGATAGGATTTTGAACTGATCCTTCTCCCGTTTTTAATGTCTTTCCCGGTTCATTTTTTAAAGCTGACATCTTTTTTATATAAGGGAAAAGCATGAGTTCTTCTTTTTTCATGTGCGTTGTTAATTCTCCTGCAGAGATTATAAAGTGATCATTAATCTCAAATAATTCAGGATGATCTTTTCCATGAACTTTGCATAATTTTTCAAGAAACTGCTTTAATACAGGAATTGTCTTTTCTACATATCTGTGATGTTTTTTCTCTATATAATCAGCAAGTAAATCCAGATCCCATGATTTATAATCTGTAATTTGATCTGAGGTTTGTTTTGAAACTTCATTCAGCTTAGCGAGTAATTCATCGGCTGATATTTTCTTATTATCGCAAACTTCATTTATAGATTTACCCCCTCTGCAGCAAAAGTCAATTCCGTATTGCTGGAATACCGCGGCTGTGCGGTAATCATTTGCTACAAATTTTCCAATGCTTTGTGTTCTTAAGTTTTCCATTTTTTATTTTTTGATTTAATAGTTGATAAAATATTTAATTAAAATTTCTTGTTTATCTTTTTAAAAATGTCAGTCCATCATTAATGTCTTTAGATAAATCCAATAAAGATGTTTCTTCAAGCATCTTTTTCAATTCATTTCTTATTGTTACAAATCTATGGTGCAGTGAACATGGAAGTCTTTCATTACAATTTTTAAATCCAAGTGCACAGTCTTTGTATATGGAATCTCCGTCTATCGCTGAGACTATTTTACTCAGCTTGATCTTATTTGCTTTGCTTTTTTTAATTTCGAAACCTCCGGCAGGTCCACGAACAGAATCAACAATACTTTTTCTTGTCAACTGCTGTAGGACCTTAGCTGTGAATGCTACAGGAGAATTTATCTCCTCTGCAATCTCATTTAAGCTTACTCTTTTTCCCTTCTGAGATATGACAGCAATATATACCGCTGCTTTTATTCCGTATTCACAGGCTTTTGAAAACATTTATTTTTTAATTTGAATTTTAATTTTAATTTTAAATTAAATTTAAGACAGTATATTTTTGTCTTACTTTCCCGATTTTTTTTATCAACAGTTTTCCATTTCCACAATGTAATATCCTTTTTCAATAATGTCAGATTTCCACTTCGGCTGGATCTCTTCTACATGGCAACGTTTACATTCATTTGAAGTCAAATGCTGACCATCCTCTCCTCTCGATATTAAATACTCTTTTCCGTATTTGTGAATAACTGATTGATCGCATATTTCTTCTGGAGCAATTATGTCAAAATGCATGTTAGTGCCGTCCTTCTTAGTTACATATGTATCCCAGACTGTTACTTTCAATTTTCAATATTAAGGTTTAAAAATGTTTTTTAGTTTGTTTAAAATTCAATATTACTGATGTTGGTGGCAGTGTGTCAAGAGGTACAAAGTTAATAAGAATTTATGAAATAATAAAGGACAAATTTGTCCGCATTAGGTATTATTTATTTCTTCAGATATTTGTATGTGAAATAAAATCCTGCTGTCTCTAAATTTGAAAAGTTTGTAATATTTCTTCTAATTCTTCATAGCCTATTGGTGAATGGCGTTCGTCCAATTAATTTTATTTTCTTTAACTTTCATTTCAGCCATTAAAATTTTACTCATTATTTTCTATAACCGAATATCTTGGTATCTAATAAATCATGTGAAGTATTTAAAAAATTGTATTCCTATTCTATTTTATCTACTCTAAATAACAAAGAATAAGAAAGAACATCAAATTGCTGACAGTACTAAACTAAAAGACATTGTTTAATTTAACAAAGACAATTTTGTTATTAAAGAAAATATATTTATCTTAATGAAGTTGTAATAAAGTCACGGTTACAATTAGCCTTAAAATTGACATTCAGATAATTAGATGTAAACCTATATAAATAATTAATTTTCAAAAATGAAAGAAGATCTTTTAAAAGAAAGTTTTGGCACATTATCAGAAACAATAAACGGATTAATCAATTTAGGTTATAACCACGACTTTAATGTTCAGAAAGAATGTTTAATATGCCAACAAAAAAATATTACACTCTCTCCTGAATATTTTCAAATTGACAAAGTGTATCGTTTTGAAGGAGCATCAAATCCTGAAGACCAGGCAATCCTATATGCAATTTCTTCAACAAAATTTGGCATTAAGGGAACCCTGGTAAATGGATATGGTATTTCATCGGACGAAACATTTTCAAAATTGATAGAGAAATTACAGACAAATAAAACAGATGTTTCTAAGATATTTAAAACCTTAGATGCCACACCGCAGCGACCAGAAGGTAATCGGGTTTTAAATGCCCCCTTAGTAGAAATTAGCATATCTGAATTTATTGATCAAATAAAGAATGAAACAACCTGGGCAGACAGCGACCGAAATTCTGTCACAATATTTAAATCAGAAACTATGAGAATTGTGCTTATTGGACTTCACGAAAATGCAGAATTAAAACCACATAAGGCAAATGGTGTGATAAGTGTTCAAGTCATAGATGGAAAAATAAATTTTATTACAGATCAACAAAGTACTATAATAGAAAAAGGACAAATGATAGCATTACAGGAAAACATTACCCATAGTGTAATAGCGCTGACAGAAAGTTTCTTCCTGCTTACACTTGCAATGAATAGAAAATAGTCTGTAATAATAATTTTCTATTTGTTTAAAGTTAATACCCACTGCAACTATTTAATCAGCATCTCCTGTCGGCTGTCATTTCAGTTCATACTCTTTGGATCATTCTTGATCTAATAATGGAACTAACTTATGCTTTTACAAAATACCGAACCTGAACATCATGTTCAAACTCATCATCTACAAGTGTAATCCAGTTATCTTTTTGGTCTATGCCGTCAATTATTACTGTTGTATTTCCTGTACCGCTTATTTGAGTAACATTAATTTTATAGATTGTTTTATTGTACCTGTAGCTTATTTTAAAACCTTTCCAATCTTTAGGAATACAGGGATTTAGTTTAAGTTTGTTTGATTCTTTTTTGAGACCAAGAAACGATTCCAAAACAGCAAGATACAGCCAGGATGCAGATCCAGTGTACCATGTCCATCCGCCTCGTCCGGCATGCTGCATACCTGAATATACATCTGCTGCCAAAACATAAGGCTCTACTTTATAGACTGCAATTGTTTCTGAAGTTTTACCGTGGTTAATTGGATTTATCATGTTCAATAATTCCCAGACACGTTTATAATCTCCTAATTCCGCAAATGCTTTTATTAACCAAACTGCAGCATGAGTATATTGCCCGCCATTTTCTCTTATGCCCGGTACATAACCTTTTATATACCCCGGATTTAGTTTTGACATATCGAAAGGCGGCTTTAATAATTTAATGATTCCTGTCTCTTTTTCTACAAGCTTATTATACGCTGATTCGATTGCAATATTAATATTATCTGATTCTCCGGCACCTGACAAAACCGACCAACTCTGTACAATAGAATCTATTTGACAATCATCATTAACTTTTGAACCAAGAGGAGTTCCATTATCAAACCAGGCTCGTTTATACCATTCTCCATCCCAGGCATTTTTATCAATATTTGATTTCAATTGTTGAGCCTTGTTTATACATTCCTCGGCAAATTCCGAATCCTTTTGAAGATTTGCAATTTCACTAAAACGAATAAGTATATCATATTGAAAAAATGCCAGCCATACACTTTCACCTTTTCCCTCGTTACCAACTTTATCATAGCCGTCATTCCAGTCTCCTGTACCTATCAATGGTAATCCATGTATGCCAAATTTAAAACCATTCCTGATTGCTCTTATACAATGATCGTAAAGTTTAGTAGATTTACCTGATTCTGCAGGAAGATCGTAATAGGATTCCTGATCTGAATTTAAAAGAGGTCCTTCAAGGAAACGAACCGGTACATCCAATATTTGCGTGTCTCCAGTAACAGAAATATAATGTGAAACCACAAAAGGCAACCAAAGAAAATCATCAGAACATCTGGTACGAACTCCGCGTCCGACAGGTGGATGCCACCAATGCTGCACATCTCCTTCTTTAAATTGACGTGAAGCGCATAATAAAATTTGTTCTCGAGCCAGCTGAGGAGCTGTATATAGAAGTGACAATACATCCTGCAGCTGATCTCTAAATCCAAAAGCACCTCCCGACTGATAAAACCCACTGCGAGCCCATAGTCTGGATGAAAGTGTCTGGTAAGTAAGCCAGCCATTTGTAAGTAAATTGATTGCCTCGTCAGGAGTTTCCACTTTTATAACTTCCGTAGTACAGCTCCAATATTTTTTCACTTTTTCGAATGAATTCAGCGCAACATTTTTTCCACGGAATTTCATAGCAATTAAACTTGCATTATTAAAATCCTGTCCTGCACCTAGTCTAAAGACTATTTCATGTTCATCACCATCAGCCAGAACAAACGGTACCTGAATGGCTGCACATGGATCCAAAGCCAGTCCGATAGTACCTGAGAGATTTAATCTTGACATTGCATCGGGATTGGTCAAGTTTCCATTGCGTCCAATAAATTCCTTACGATTAGCGGTAAACGATTTATTCGGTTCATCAACATCAAAAAATGCAACCCGATCACGGAATTCTGTACTAAAAGGATTTTTAGCAAAAAGAGCTCCACTGTCGGGATCAATTTCCGTATGAATATGCATCATTGTATTTGTTCTGTTACCTCCAAGGACCCATTCTACATAACCTGTTGCCGATAGCTTACGAGATCTGCCGGATTGATTTCTAATTTTTAATACTGTGAATTTAACAGCTTCTTCAATATCTGTATACACTAACATTTCTGAGTATATTCCATCTTCAATATGTTCAAATTTACTATATCCAAACCCATGCCGGGTAATGTATGGTGTTTTACCTCCGGATGGGAATAATGAAGCCGACCAAAAATTCCCGCTTTCATCATCCCGAATATAATATGCTTCACCACCGGAATCGCTGACCGGATCATTACTCCATGGAGTAAGTCGGAATTCATGTGCATTTTCAGACCATGTATAAGCAGATCCACTTTCTGAAATTACCGTTCCAAGTTTAGGATTGGAAATTACATTAACCCATGGTGCAGGAGTCCTGTTTTTTTGATCTGTGATAATAACATATTCAGCAGCAGCAGATGAGAAACCACCATATCCGTTAAAAAAGATCAGATCATTTGGAAGAGAAATCGAAGTATCAATTTGATATCGTCTTATTTCCTGCTTTATGCGTGGAATAACGGAAGTTTTTTGTTGTTCAAGATTGGTTATATCAGCTAATGTTCTTCCATTATCTACAATATAAATACGTGCAACGGTTTGAAATAGTATTCGATCTTCAGTAGATATCTGGTCTGCAGCTCTTAAGAAAATACCTCCGGGACGATTTCTCGTTTCCGGTGGAATCAAAGCTTCAATATCCTTTTGAAAATCTTGTCTGTAACCACTCTGTTCTTCATTCCATATTACAAGATCAACTTTTAATCCTTTTAAACTCCAATAAGTGTGTGCCTGTAAAAGTTTTTTTATCAGTTGAATGTTTGTCTTATTTACAATTCTTAAAAGTATTATTGGTAAGTCTCCTGAAATAGAATATGCCCATAAGTCAGATTGCTTCCGGTGATTTTTTATGAGAATAGAAGGATCAGCTCGAAAATTGGAATTGTTAAATATAATGGAACCAGCTAAGTGTTCGTATAATTGAGCATCTGCTTCAGTTGCATCGATTTGCCGGAGAACAACCTGGCTATGGGTTCTTGCCAGTTCATAAACCCTGTCTTTATTATGCCTGTCCTGATATTTATCAATTAACCCACGACAATTTTCCTTGGTATCAGCAATACCTGTAACCATATCTATTGTAATTGTTTCTTCCTTTTCAAGAATAAATTTATACCGGATTGCGACTATCGGATCTAAAACCGAACCTTCATTACCCGAAAGTGGACCCACTTCCTGCATCACTTTTGGATTAACAAGTGAATTACCGCGTCCAATAAATTCCATACGGTCACTTTCATAAGATATTTCCTCAGGAACCTTATCCTTTAATGACATCATATGAAACATCCATGGAGTTTGTTCATCTTGTGAACGCGGTCTTCTCGTACAAATGATTGCATTTTCATCCTCGAGGATCTTTGTCTGCACAAAAAGATTACTGAAAGCCGGTCCTGATAAATCTGATGATAAAGGCGCAAGTACTACTTCAGCATAGCTTGTAACTTCGATGACTTTTCTAAATTGTGAATTGTTGTAAATGTGTAATCTTCGCATTTCTATATCATCTTCCGGTGAGACTGCAATTTCGGTATGAGATTCAATTTCGTTATTTACTGTTCGAATGTCAACGCGATCCTGAGAAAAAACTGCTTCATATTTTTCACCCTTACGGAGTGTGGGTTGATATGAATTTGACCAGAACTTGTTATTTTTTAAATCCCGAATATAACAAAATGAACCCCAATTGTCACATGTCCCGTCCTCACGCCATCTAGTAACCGCAAGTTCTTTCCAGAAGCTATATCCCGATCCGGAGTTTGATACTAATACATTATATCTGCCGTTTGAAAGTAATTGTACTTCAGGTAATGGTGTATCCGGAGTATTAAAAATTCTTTGTTGAATTTCTTCTCCTACATATTTCAGGTCTGGTATTTCAGTTGTATGCGCGAAGAATACTGTTGTTTCCGGAATTCTTTCCTGAAGCAATAAAAGTCCAGCTTTAAACTGTGGTTCAGATTTAAAATATTTCTGCATAGGTTTGTCAAGCAGCAAATTTGCCAGTGACAACAAACTCATGCCCTGGTGATGTGCCATAAATGAATAAATAATTGCGCTGTCTTGTCCGTTTTCTAAACGAGAGGGAGTGTAATCTATAGCTTCATAAAAACCATATTGTGCATTCATTCCAAGTTTTGATAACTGCTCCAGATTTTCACATGCGTTTGCCGGGTCGACCATTAACGCAAGTACTGATGCATATGGTGCTATTACCATATCATTGTCAAGACCACGTTTCAAACCTAAACCCGGAGCACCAAATGCCCGGTACTGATATTCGTTATTGGCATTTAAAAGATTGAATCCAGATTCAGAAATTCCCCATGGTAAATTTAACCTTCTTCCATAATTAATCTGATATTCTACAACAGCCTTATATGTCTGGTCAAGCAGAGTATTTTCAAAAGTAGGCATTATTAATAATGGCATCAGATATTCAAACATTGAGCCGCTCCAGGAAAGAAGGATCTGATTACCGTCTATCCGGGTCAGCAAACGTCCTAAAGCAAACCAACTCTGCAGCGGGAGTTTTCCCTGTACAATTCCTAAATACGGACATAACCTTGCCTCAGATGCCAACAGGTCATAGTAGCTTTTATCTGAACAATGTTCATCTGCATTGTATCCTATATTAAACAGATTACTTGATTTGTCAAAAAGGAAATCCCACTCCATATCTGATAATGAGTTGCACTGTTCAGCAAGATTTTCTAATGTTTGTATTTTTTCACTTGCCAGTTGAATAGTTTGTGATATTGAATTAGTTAATAATTTATACCACTCTATATCTCCGTTTAAACTATTAGTTCTCTTTTGTTCATTTACCTGTATTTGTAATTTTCGTGCTGATTCTAATAATTCTTTCAACGTTTTATTTGAATTCTCAGGATCAGCATTGATAATTACATAAGGAGCATTTTTTAATAAATCCCAGGGTTTAAAAATTTGAAGGTCATCATTCAATCTATCAAGTTGTGCTTTCAAAATTTGTATCCACCAATGTGCTTTATTATTTGGATTATTTTTAAATTGTTCTATAAATAAATAAAAATCTTTTTTTAAAATTTCTAAATTATATTTTATATCTTGGTATTCGGTTAAATTGGATTTACAAGCAAGATCTATATCTAATTTGAATTGGTTAAGCAGCTTAATCTCATCTATTTTCATAGTGTCCAATAGTACATTTAAAGTATCTCTGAGTCCTTCAAATGTTTTTGATCCGAATAAATTCTTATCGGGAATAGCAAGTAAGCCTTGTTTCATTATAAGCAAATATCCGGCAAGGTTGCCGCTATCAACTGTTGAAATATATTTTGAACTTAAATGGGCCAGTGTTTTTGTATCATACCAATTAAAAAAATGCCCTTTGAACCGCTCCATTTTGAACATAGTGTTTATTGATTTTGTAGTTCTTTCTATGAGGTAAAATGAATTAATGAATCCAAATTCACATGCAGATAAATTTGCCAACAGTGAAAGCCCTATATTTGTGGGTGATGTCCGATGAGCAATTAATTCAACCGGGAGTTCCTGGAAATTATCAGGCGGCAGCCAGTTATCTTCATCTCCGACAAATTGTTCAAAGTAGCTATATGTCTTTCTTGCTGTCTTTCGAAGAAAAATATTCTGTTCATTCGAAAGGATGGAAACTTTTTCCAGTGTTGGTTTGCTGATCCACCATGTATACAAAGGAGTAATGAGCCAGAGAAAAAGAATGGGACCGGCAATCACTAACTTTAACGGAAATAAAAACAATAAATAAAAAAATACAACTAAAGCCAGACACGGTTCGATCCACATTACAGAATAAGAAGAAATGATTCCTGAATTATTATTTCGTTTCTCATTGGAAGATGGATTCCATTCCAAAAGATTTCTTTTTGAAATTAACATTCTCCACAGAGTTCTTAAAATTGCTGCAAGATATAAAAAAGCTTCATATGGAAGAGTGATAAAAGTAAATAGTGTTTTATTTAAGATTTCTGCGATACTCAATAATGAATTTCTAATATGATCAGAAAAACTTAAATCTTCAGGTTTATTGATCATATTCCATAGTGACGCAATAAATATCGGAGCTAAAATGATACATGAAACAATTAATGTCCAGAACAAGGTGGACGGCAAAGCAATCCAACCAATTAATAAAAACAAGGTAAGAGCTAAAGGAACCAGACTTCGTCTGAGATTATCAAATATTTTCCAGCGGGACAATCCGGATATTGGATTTTTGTGCCAATGTCTGTCAGAGTCAGGGGCTACAGGCAGTACCCAAGGAAAGATCTGCCAATCGCCGCGAATCCAGCGTGAGTACCTTTTCATATCCGAAAAATAACTGATAGGATATTTTTCAAAAAACTGTACATCGCTCAGTAATCCTGACCTTGCATAACTCCCTTCCAGTAGGTCATGACTTAAAATCTGATTTTCGGGGAATTTAAATTCAAGTACTTTTCTGAAAATGTCAACTTCGTATATACCTTTCCCGATAAAAGAACCTTCACCAAATAAATCCTGATATACATCAGAAGTAACACGTGTATATGGGTCAATACCCGGTTCATTTCCATGCATCTTCGTATAAAGTGAACTGATAGTATCCGGTAAACTCGCACTTACCCGGGGCTGAAGGATTCCATATCCCTGAGTTACGAGTTTCTTCTTTTCATCATAAAAGGCTTGATTCAAAGGGTGAGCCATAGTTCCAATTAATTTCCATGCTGTACCAAGAGGCAATTGTGTATCTTCGTCTAATGTGATCACATATTTTATATCCGGTAAAATGGATTGATCGCCTTCTATAAGAGAAAATTTATCCTTTGATTCTCCCCTAAGAAGAGAATTTAAATCATAAATTTTACCTCTTTTTCTTTCATAACCCATCCATATATTTTCTTGAGCATTCCAGAGCCTGGGTCTGTGAAACAGATAAAACAAATTATTATTTTCTCTTTCGTACTTAAGATTCAGTTGCTCAATTTTTTGCTGAGCTAAATCTATCAGTGACTGATCCTCTGAAAGCTTTTCCTGTTTACTATCTTTAAAATCAGTTAATAATCCAAAATGCAAATTGTCGTTTCTGTTTGCAAGAAAACGAACTTCCAATGCCTCAACTAAATTCTCTATTTTATCTTTACTCAAAAGGATCGTGGGGATCACAACCAATGTGCTGAACTCCGGTGGTATTTTATTTGAAAAATCCATTCTTGGCAGTAGATCAGGCTTTATAAATAAAGTAGAAAAAAAATTGACAACTGATATTGCAAATTGACTTATACATAAAAGTGAAAGGATAGCAATAGTCAAAAGCAGCCAAAAGTTATTTGTTTCCGAAGATGCTTTATCCACAATTCCAGTACTTATTGCAAGAGTAATTAAAATTATAATTGCCAGATAAGCTTTGAATGCATTTTTCTTAATAAAGTAAAAAATTCTTTTAATACCCGGCTCTTGAATACCTGCTGACTTTTTTGTTTGATTTATTCCATTTCCTATCAGGTAATATCCCACATGAGATGTCCTGATATTTTTGTCCTTATCTTGTATATTTTTTTGGGATAAATTTATTGCTGCCTGAGCTACATCACATTCTTCAATTTTACTTTTTTTAGCAATTTGCTCCACTACATGTCTGTATCTGTCGCGTGTAGAAAAATCCATCAATCCATATATCTTATCTTCCCTCAGAGTTTGTTCGACTATACTAAGTTCTTCCACAAAATTCCTCCAGTCTGTATCGTCAAGCAACCGGAGACTGCCTATAATATTACTCATTGAAATCTGCAGAGCTGCTTGTTTTTGATTTTCAGCATAGACTACTTCTGAAATTGATAAACCGATTTCCGATAATCGGTTTTCCACCCAGTTATGAACAAGATTCATGTTTGCTTTATGTCCTTGCAGCTTTCGTATAAATTCGGAAACAAATCCACTTACCATTGGAGGATTTGTTCTTGCCATATCAGCAATGACAAGAATAAGATCTTTAGGTGATTTCTCAGCAGTCTCGATCATTTTTTTAGACCAAAAATCTGCAAGATTTCTATCTAACCTGCTCACCGCAACCCGGACAGCAACCCGTCTTAAATTTTCAATCAATGCAAGTCGGAGCATAATTGGTAATGCCCACAATTCTCCTAATTTTAATTTAGTATCCTTTTGATATGCTTTTATATATCTGCTCAGAATTTCAATATCTATTATTCCGTCACAATGTGAAATGTTTTGAAGGGCAATGTCATAAATTCTTGGCAGTCCTGAATATATTTCATCAACTAAGTGAGGCAGACCTTCACTGTAATTTTTGGGGAAATGTTTTTTCGCAATATGAATATTTTCCTCTATCAGGTAAAAATTATCTACTAGCCATTCTCCTGTTGAGGTAATTTCTAATTTCTTTTTTATTGAATCTGTAACTAGTTTACGAACTTCTTGTAATTTAATTTCATTATCTGACAGACGCTTAAGCAAATAATCCTTTGAGGGAATTGTACTTACCTTGTGAGTTCCTGCCAAGGTAGTTCCAAATCGTTCCATTTGTGCTGAATTGTATAACTCAGCTCTTATAGGTTCCTCATTTGTAATAATTTGGTCAGATTCATTTAATTGATAAAATTCCCGCATATTCGATATTAATTCGTAATCTTTTAATTCAAATTTCATAAAATTTATATATTATTTTTTAATACAGAGTTGAAAGTTTCCTGTGTCTGATCGTTAATTTGAATCAGATGACCTTAATTCAAAAAACTTTATG
>DAORRV010000058.1:20797-22681 GCA_035443185.1 Ignavibacteria bacterium
TCATCCTGAATTGGATGAACCGAGTTATCTGGTTAATAATGGCAGTACTTTCAGAATGGACTGGAAATCAAAGTCTCCCCGTCAATTCGCATTTTTTTTCAAATGTACCTGTAGATTAGTGGAGACTTTCAAAATTATTTTTTAAAAAAAGTATGACTTTAAAGTCAACAGAGCAATAGTATTTCAAATGGATGACAAAATTCCGGAGAAGAATTTAAGATCATGCTTAAGATCTGCCCTGACTTATCGCATATTAAAAAATTCAGCAACATTGGTTATATAAACTTCTGCAGGTGTTCCGGAATGTTTGCAATATCCTCTTGTCAGATTTCTATTTAACAATAACAATAACTCCGCATGCAACTCTACCGCCAGCATCACCGGTCGGCTGTGTTTTGAGATCATCTTCTTTTTCGTGAACTATCACGCTTTTTCCAATGATAGATTCTTCACCATCAAATGACATAATGGAATCTGATATCTCAAGATGAGCATTGCCGGATTCATCAGCAGTTATATTTCCCATATCACCGGTATGTCTTTCAGTAGTTTGATGACCGGAATGCTGCATTGATCTTGGATTAAAATGTCCGCCTGCAGATGTGGCGTCCGGAGCGCTGCAGTCCCCTTTTTCATGGATATGAAATCCGTGCTTTCCGGGAGTTAATCCTTTAATGTCTGCAATAATCTTTACAACATTTCCTTCTTTTGTAAATGTAACTTTACCAGTTACACTTGATCCGGATCTGGACTCAAGAACTGCTTCAGCTTTCTGAGATTTTGAAGAGCAGCTTACAATAATAAACATAACTAAAAGCGAAAGTACTGCTGAGTTATATTTTTTCACAAATGTTTTCATACCTAAATTATAATTTATATTTTTAAATTTTTAAATTTTTAATTAAACAATTTTATATTCTAATATTTTTTCTAAAACTAAATTTAAAGTTAAGTTAATAAATGACAAGTATAATTACAATATTATTATTCTATTTTCAGCGACTTTAAAAAATTTTTACCTATTTATAGATAATATATATATAATGGGTTATATTAATCAACTTTCAAAAAAAAAGCAGACCTAATATAAGAATATTAAATTCATTCTGATCACACTTCATAATTCAAAGCCATAAAAAATAAGCCGTTTCGAAAAAAATGAAACAGCTTCTTAAATAATTTTTTATTACAGGCTATGGATTTAAAATTTTTCATAAAGAATCTTTAGTCTGAAAATTCTATTCACGTAACTGCATGCTCCTTCAGTGAAGTCCTCCCCCATTATGATCTGTATTTGAAATAATTTCCAAGATCAAATTCATATTCCTAATAAGATTCAAAAAAAGAACTGATAATTCTCCTGCAACTGCAAGTGCCTGATCTGAAACAGATCTTCTTACTTTTGCTTTATTTTTTACCTGCCCGGTTGTTTCTTTGCTTTGTTCGTCTTCCTTATTAAATGTAAAGCTTAGTTGAATTAAAAATTCGTAAGCAGGTAATTCAGGATTTGAGATTGAAAAATGGATTTCCAAAACTTCGCCAGCTGCTGACTGGAATATTACTGGATAAGTAAAAGGGAATGGAAATTCTAATATGCCTATTGACCATAAATTTGAAGACAGAGATCTGTCAAGAGGGAAATACAATTACAGGTTAAAGCAAATTGATCTTAACGGAAATTTCAGATATTATGATTTGAATAATGAAGTAGTAATCGTTATTGTATCTGAAAATTCTGAATTACTTGTACATCTTGCCGCTAAAATCATCGGAACAAAAATTAGATTCTCTAAAGGGATTTTCTTTTTCATTAAAAAATTTTACTGATTAATCAATAATTTTTTTACCGCTGATAATTAAATTACTGTAACAAATTTAAAGATC
>DAORRV010000058.1:22781-23998 GCA_035443185.1 Ignavibacteria bacterium
AGACTCTGAGTAAAATAATTTAAAAAACATTATTCTTCGAACCTTAGCGTCTTTGAAGCAAAGTTTTTCCTTTGTGACTTCGTGTCATAGTGGTAAAGTTGACTAAGTTCCGATCAGAAAATTACAAACGATATTAAAAAATAAACAGCATTGAAATTTAATTTTCATTTCGTCATTTTACTAAATGAAAACAATAACTCAATACGAACAAATATTCAAAGCTTTATCCGACAAAAGCCGTCTTCGCATTCTAAAAATGCTTCAGACAAAATCTCTTTGTGTATGTGAAATAACAGAAATTCTTAAACTTGCAGCATCAACAGCTTCAAAACACCTCAGCATACTTCGTAACGCAGGACTGATTACAGATGAAAAAGATAAGAAATGGATTAATTACAGGATTAATCCTAAACCTAAAAGTAATATAGTATCAAATGCACTTCTCTTTATTCTGCTGCAGTTAGAAGATGACGAGATAATTAAAAATGATAAAAAATTAATAAACATTATTGACAGAGAAGTTCTCTGCCGTAAATAATTAATTGTTCATTTCGTTGATTAGTCAAACATATAAATCAATATTGTAATACTTACTGATTAAAACAAAATTATAGTAAATATTTTAATGATGGAAAAACTAACAAAGAAACTATCTTACCTGGACAGATATTTGACACTATGGATATTTTCGGTGATGCTAATCGCAGTATTAACCGGATATTTATTTCCGGGAATCGCAGGATTCTGGAATTCTTTCCAATCAGGAACAACAAATATACCAATTGCAATTGGTTTGATACTTATGATGTATCCTCCTCTTGCTAAGGTAAGATATGAAGACCTTGGTAAAGTATTCAGAAATTACAAAATACTCTCGCTTTCTCTGGTACAGAACTGGATAATTGGTCCGATGCTGATGTTTTTTCTTGCGGTATTATTCCTGCAGAACTATCCGGAATACATGGTAGGTCTTATTTTAATCGGACTTGCAAGATGTATTGCCATGGTTATTGTATGGAATGAACTTGCAAAGGGAGATACTGAATATGCAGCAGGTCTCGTTGCTTTCAATTCTATTTTTCAGGTGTTATTCTTTTCGGTTTATGCTTATATTTTTATTACTGTTTTACCGCCTTTATTTGGTTTAACAGGTTTCGCTGTTAACATAACAATAGGACAGATAGCTGAAAGTGTTTTCATATACCTCGGCATTCCTT
>DAORRV010000059.1:0-23133 GCA_035443185.1 Ignavibacteria bacterium
TTACAAAAGGGAAGTACAGGAAAAGATAGGAAAATTTCCTCTTGATAATCATTACACTATGGATTACTGGTTTCTCCTGAAAGCTTATAAAAATTTCAAAATACATAAGGTAGAAGAAATTCTGGGAACATTCGTTTTTCATGATGTAAATAAGACCTCATCGGCAGACAATCTCAAAAATACTCATATGACAATGATCGGTCATCTGAAAGAAAACGATCCGGGTAAATATTTATATTACTTTTATAATTATTATAATTTTAAATTATTTAATAAAAGGTCATACAGAAGTCAGAAAAGTGTTACAAGATATTTAAGACCTAAATATATTAAGAGTGTCCGTTTTGGAAAAGATTATTCTGAACATATTTATAAAAAAGCTTATGATAAATGTTATCATTACAGTTATTTAAAAGCTTTGACATTATTAATGATGTCAGGTGTTGCATATCCGCCTCATATTTTTAAAAAAAGCAGAAGGAGTTTATTTTACAGATCCATACTGGGTCATTCACTTGTTGAAAAGTTTAGAAATTATTATTACAAAGGTATAGTAAAAAAATATGAGGTAAAAGAATCTCTGAAGAATAAGCTTAAGTTAAAAAGTAAACCGGATACATTAATATTAAAGTCAGAAGCAGATAAAAAAAATGTTTTTTCATTAATGTTTTCCGGAAAGGCAGGAGAATATTCAGATGTAATATTTAATATTGCTAAAGATTACTGTTATAATTACAGATACTTAAAAGGTTTTTATTTTTTCAGTAAATCAGTTATGATCAGACCGGATACTATTTTCAGGAAAAGCAGAAGGAGTCTTTTTATAAGAATAATACTTGGTCATAAAAATACAGAAATTCTCAGAGAGAAATATTACCGCACTGTAGAAAAGAGATACATAGTGAAATCCGGTATAAAAAATAAAGTAAATAATAAATTAAATTATAATTTAAAAAATAAGATCAAATATTCGGTCAGGGATCTTTATCATTATTTCCGGTACAGAAAATTCAAAGCCCGGTCAAAAGAGCTCTATGATGAAGCCCGTATAACTTTTTCCAATAACGATAATTCAAAAACCATAAAACTTCTTATACCATCATTCTTTCTTTATCCCCCATCATTATTTAAGAGGAATAAACTGAGTTTATTTATTAATTCTTTAAAAAGTGGTTCATCTCCAAAGAAAACAGATACAATAAAAAAGCAAGATATTTTGTAAACTGACATTTATCATGAAATTATGAATAAAGGATTTTCAGTAATTGTATGCTGCTATAACAGTTCAGATCTTTTCAGGGAAACAATTATTTCCATTTGCAAACTGAAAACTACAAAAGAATTTTCAGTGGAAGTAATAATAGTTGATAATGCTTCTACTGATAATACATCTGAGACGGCTGAGAAATTATTGAATGAATACAAATGCCCTTTTCCATATATTATTGAATATGAGTTAAGTCCGGGTTTATCTAATGCAAGAAAAAAAGGAGTTGAGAAATCAAAGTTTGAATATCTGATATTTTGTGATGATGATAACATACTTGAGGAGAATTATCTTTTGAATGCTTTTAAAATAATGGAAGACAGGAAAGAGATCGGAGCATTGGGAGGGATCAGTACAGCAATTTCAGATATTGAATTTCCAGAGTGGTTCAATGATTTCAAACAAAGTTATTCTGTCGGCAGACAATCCTTATCAAACGGAGAAATCAGTTCAGATCTGCATTCTCTGTGGGGAGCAGGAATGGTCTTAAGGAGTTCAGCTATCAGTTCGCTATATTCAAACGGATTCCATTCACTGCTGGCAGACAGAACGGGTAAGAAGCTGACATCAGGCGGAGATTCCGAATTATGTTATGCCCTCAGACTTGCGGGGTGGAAGATATGGTTTGATGAGAGTTTAAAATTAGAACATTTTCTCCCTGCTAATAGACTTACCTGGGAATATTTAAGAAAGCTGAACAGAGGGTTTGGCAGACAAAAAATAAACTTTGATGCATATATAAAGAATTTTAGTAAAGATAAAAGCTTACATCAGGATACAAACTGGAAGAGTAAAATTTATCTGCTGATTAAAAAATTGAGATCTTACGGTTTCAAAAAGATCATTGGATTTAAAAATCTGAACACCGGTGATCCTGAAATTATCAGAATGGAAAAAACAATTGGAAGTCTTCAGGAACTTATGAAGCTCAAAGATGAATACGGAACAAGAATAATTGAGACCGGCAGATCTAAATGGATAGGTTTAAATAATTTAAAATGAATACAGTAAAACATAGTTTGGTAAATCCTGAAATATCAGTTATCACTACTGTATATAATTGTAAAAATTTTATAGATCAATCAATTGAAAGTATATTATCACAGACTTTCAGAAATTATGAATTTATAATAGTAGACGACGGATCAATTGACGGTACAACAGAAATTATTAAAGAGTCTGCAGCTAAAGACAACAGGATAGTTCCAGTTTATCTTCAAAGTAATTCAGGAAGAGTTTTTTCTTTAAATAAAGCAATAGAATTATCAAAGGGGAAATATATTGCCATTCAGGATGCAGATGACGTCTCCCTTTCTGAAAGACTTTTCAAGCAGTATAACTTCCTCGAAGAAAACTCAGAATATTTATTAGTTGGGTCTAACATTTTTATCATTGACGAAACCGGTAAAATCATTTCAAGACCATTAAGACCTGAAAATGACAATGAATTAAAATTCAGTTTACTTTTTAAATGTACTTTTGCGAATCCAAGTATTATGTACAGAAGAAATGTATTAACGGAAAACAATATTTTGTATGAGGAAAATTTTAATCACGCAGAAGATTTTCGGTTAATTTCATTGATCAACAATTTAGGGAAAGTCCATAACATTAAAGATATACTGATAGAACACAGACGACACGGAGAGAACAACAGTATTGTAAATTATGATAAGCTAAACAGCGGAAGCACTATAATAGTCAGAGAAAATTTTCGTCAGTTAGGAATTGACATAAGCGATGAAAGAGCTTTAAGGATACGGAAACTTCTGGCTTCCAAAGGAATTGACAGAGAAAATATCTGTGATGACATAAGATTTCTATTCATGGCAGTAAAGGAATTTCAGTCAAGATACAGAACAGTAAAAAACAGAGAAGTGATAAAGACTCTAAAGCGAATGCTTAAATGGTTAGGGAAAAAGAATCTTATAATGAAACCGAATCATCTTGTTTTGTATAATTCTATACTTTCATACTACCTTAAAGAGACATTTGTTTTAAAGAATTAAATACTTATTTTTAACCAACCAAAAACTTCATTTATATCCAAATCTATACTATTAAAGTTTACAGATCTATCTTTTAAATAATCATTTAAAATACATTTTTTAGTATATCTGTAATCATTAAATTAACCTGTTAATTTTCTTTGGACTAAATTTTTTAGAGTGTTTTTTATAAACTGATTTATATTTAATATGGATTTTAATACTAATTCCGGTAAGCTGGTTTCAGTTATCATACCATTTTTTAACAGAGTTGATTTACTAAAATCTTCTATAAAATCAGTTATCAATCAGACATACAAACCAATTGAGGTCATATTAGTAGATGACTTTTCGAGCGAAAAATTTGATCTGAAAGAAATAGAAAAATACAATTCATCGGATTTCAATATAAAACTAATTAGAAATTCGAAAAATCTCGGACCGGGACTGTCGAGAGAGACCGGCAGACTTGTAGCAAAAGGAGATTTTTTTGCTTATTTAGACTCGGATGATTTCTGGCACAAGGAATTTCTGGAAAAGCTGGTTGATTCTATGGATAAAAATCCTGCAGCCGGCATGGCATACAGTAAAACATTACTTATCAGAAGCAAAGGAAACTTTTTAAGAAACAAAAATGACAAGACGTATGACAGCATTATCCCGATAATTTTTGATATGCATGGAAGACCCTGGGCAACAGGTGCCTGCGTCTGGAGAAGAGAGATCGTTAATAAAATTGGTCCCTGGACAAAATCAAGAATATGGGAAGATTATGAATATGATATCAGAGCAGCTAAGGTCAATAATAATATCATACATGTTCCTGAAATATTGTTTTACGTAAATATGGATTCAAAAGAAAAAATTTCTCTTGTGAGGAATACAAAAAAAATGATCGAAGATAAAGCAAGATCAATTTTGAATATTTCACGTCAATTAAGGAATTCTAAATTCAGCAAAGAAAAAGAGATTCAGGAACGGATCACATATTTCCTTCTTACTTCATGTGCCACTTTATCCGATTATAAATCTGAAATGCAGATAATAAATGAAATGTTTAATGAATTTTACAACTGGAAGAACAGGAAAAATTATATTGTGAATGCAATGACATACGTTTCTCCTGCAAGAGTAAATTCAAAAATTTTCAGGATCATTAGACAGCAAAGCAGAAACTAATTCTAAATAAATAAATATTAAATAATGAATATCAAAACAGCGATGTACAGGAAACTACTTTCTCCGGTTGGATGTATTTTTTTAGTCATGTTATTCATTTCAATATTTTCAATAAATAAAAATTTATTTTCACAGACAAATCCAAACTGGATCACACCCAACAAGACCTATTTGAAAATGTATGTAGTCAATAAAGGTATGAGCAGAATAGTGAGAACTGATTTTGCGAATGCCGGAATTAACACAACCGGTCTGGATCCACGGACAGTAAAAGTTTACAACAAAGGATTACAGATACCGATTTACTTTTCAGGTGAGCAGGACGGCGTATTTAATGATAATGATTTTTTTGATTTTTTTGGAGACAGAAACTACGGAGGACTTGTAAAAACCTATGATTCCAATAACAATGTTTTATATGTTACAGACGAATATTATAATCAGTATTCTGATACAAATGTTTACTGGGTGGACTGGGGCGGAGCGAATGGTCTAAGATTTCAGAATTTGAATTATTCAGTCAGCACTCTTTATCCGAATAATTATTTTACGGATAAGATCCATTTTGAAAAAGATAAACTTTATTATCAGGGAGAAAATACAGCAGCTTCTGATTACAGATTCTTGTCAACAGAAAAAGTTCTGGGAGAAGGCTGGTATTGGGAATTGATGTACAACACACAAGTTTTAACAGATACTTTTTCAGCACCCGTGCAAAGCTCTTCACCTCAGACTTCAACTGTTAAATTATTTGCAATTCCAAAAACCCGTAACTCATCCATTATAAATGAGCATTCTCTTGAAGTCAGAATAAACGGTACTCTTATCAGCACTTTGCTTTCTAATGATTTTAATAAAATAGATACCACTGTTTCATTTTCGACATCACTACTCAGCGGAAGCAGCGTTAATACAGTTTCTGTAAAATATTCTCATCAGCCCGGATTTAGCGGCGCAATGTACTTTGACAATTTTGAAATTTCTTATCCGCGTAAATTTTCACTGACAGATAAAAAGTTATCTGCGCAAATCAATGGTGCTGATTCAACCTCAAAAGTATTTACAGTTTCAGGGTATAATAATTCTTCACCGGTTTATATTTACGATATTTTAAATAATATCAGATTAATGAATTTTACTTCAAACGCTGATACTCTGAAATTTTCTGCAAAAGGAATCAGCAGCATTCAGATCTCAAATGATACTATCAGAAATAAGCCTGTAAAGATCAAACAGCGTCAGGTTAAGGATCTTGTGTCCAATACAAACGGAGCTGACTATCTTGTTATTTATAATTCGATCTTTGAGTCACAGGCAGAACAGCTTCGGGCATACAGAAATTCTCATGACGGATATAGATCATTTAAAGCTGATGTGGAAGACATTTATGATGTGTTTGGATATGGCATAGAAGATCCTCTTGCTGTAAGATATTTTACAAATTATGTAAATGTAAACTGGCAGCTTCCAAAGCTTAGATTTATTTGTCTTTTTGGAAGAGGCTCACTTGATCCGAAAAAAAATTCTACCGGCTCGGTTTATTATAAAAATCTTGTACCGGTGTATGGTAATCCAAATGCTGACGGTTATTTTGGCAATTTTAATTTTGGTACATTCTTTTATTATCCCCAGGTCGCTATTGGCAGACTCCCTGCTTATTCAGCAGCAGAAGCACAGGCAATGGTGGATAAGATCATAGCATATGAGTCACAGCCTTTTGAAAACTGGAATAAAAATTTTACTTTTATAACCAATGGCAGCACGCCTTCTGAACAAAATTCTCATCAGGTAAAATCTAATTTTGACTGTGCTGTTTATGTTACTTCTCCACCGGTTTCAGGATATTGCACGAAGATCTACAGAAATGATACTTCAGGCGGCATTACATATAATTATGCAGATTCTATAGTGAAAGATTTTGATGAAGGAACAATATTTGTAAATTACAGAGGTCACGCCGGAAGTCATGACTGGGAAGTGATGATGCAGGATCCGAATGTTTTAAATAACGGAAGTAAATTACCACTGGTTATTAGTCTTACTTGTTTTACAGGTGAAACTGCAAAGCCAGATTTCAGGGCATTTTTAGAAAAGTTTATATATCTGCCAAACAAAGGTGCAATCGGAACGATCGGTACTACCGGCTGGAGTTTCGGTACAAATGGCAATGACTTTGGGTCTTACCTGCTTCAGACTTTTAAAATAGATACTACAAGAATAATAGGAGACATGGTAAAATTTGCCGGTAAAAGTATGAGCAGAGATTCATTATCATTTTCTATAAGACATACTATTAATGGTTATACTCTGACAGGCGACCCTGCTGTTACTTTGAAATATCCTAAAACTGCCGACTTTAAGATCACTCAGGCAGATTATAAATTAGAACCAAAAACAGTTACTTTAAGTACTCCTGCTTCTCTTACTATAAAACCTTATAATCTCGGAATGCATGCTGATTCAGTAAAGATAAGATTTCAGCTTGTAAAAAATAATTTTAATTATTCCTTTAAAGATACTGTAATAAAAGCATTTACAATAGATAGAGAAATTACTCACAACTTTACAATTGATACAATTGGTATTTACAGTATGAATGTAATTCTTGATGTTGATAATCGATTCCCACTTGAAAATCCAAATGATAATACTATACAGATTAATATTCCGTTACTTGAAAGTTCTTTCATACCGATCAGACCTGCTGATAACTCAGTAATATTTAAAGACAGCGTGCAGTTCGTGATCCTAAATCCTAATTTTGATTATGGTCAGAGCAGTGTAAATATTTATGCTGAAATGGATACTTCAAAATATTTCAATTCTCCTGTTAAAAAAACTTTTACAAATCTGAACATAAAAGGTGGTTCTACAATTTTCAATACTTCCGTTCCTGTATTGAATAATAACACTCTGTATTACTGGAGATCAAGATCGATCATAAACTCAGATACCTCAGGCTGGTCACAGAGTAATAATTTTATTTATAATAATGGAATCGGATTTGATTCTCCTAAGATGCGTCCAAATCAGGAAAATCTGCCTGTAGTAATTTCTAAATCAAATAAAGATCAGTTTGATATTTCTGAATTAAATAACACAGAATATTCTGACGGAGGGATCAGACTCAATGAAGAAGATGCAGTACTTTATGTCAGATCCTACGGAAGTAATGCTGAGGAAGCATCTTATTTCAGTGTAGGCAACAAAAACATATTCATCGACGGTGGAAAAAATACTGGTTTGAATTTTCTCAAAGTAAATAAACTCACCGGCAAGATTCTGGAATTCAAAAATCTGAAAATGAGCAGCGCAGCTTCTTCTGATTCAGTAATAACATTTCTGAATACATTTGACACAGCTCAGTATATGATGCTTCTAAGTGCAGCTTATTTCCCCGGATCACAAACTTTTTCTGCAGGTGCAAGATCTAAACTCAGAGAATTTGGAAGTGTTTATGCAGATACAATTGGACTGCTCGGATATTTTCATTCATGGGCATTTATAGGATATCTCGGAGCAAATTCTTCACAGGTAACTGAAATGTTTGATCCGTGTTGTCAACCGGTATTAACATGTCTGGACTGCTCGCACTGGTTTGAAGCAGTAGTAAGCATGAATGTGAAATTTAAAAAATCATCCGGTACTGTAACTAATATTATCGGACCGGCAAGCACGTGGACTGATTTTTCATGGAAAGCAGATATTTATCCAAACAGTTCGATCGGATTTGATGTCATAGGAATTGACAGAAACGGTGCGGAAACAATGCTCAGACCAAATGTGCAGACTTCAGAATTTAACGAACTCGGATCGGTCAGCGCAGAGCAGTATCCTAAACTTAAGTTTAATGCATTACTCGATATGGATACACTTTCAGGATTTCAATCCCCTGTCCTGAGATCTCTGAAGGTAAATTATTCAGCAGCATCTGAATTAGTATTTGTAAAAAATTCTTTACAGTTCAGTACTTCTGATAAAGATAAAAATGCCGTCAATTTTTCTTTTGATTATGCTAACGGCGGATATAAATATTTATTTGGAACAGTTGTAAATTTATATTCCAAATCAATATCAGGTTCGAATCTGATCTCATCTGATACTGTAACTCAGTTATTAAAAACAGACAGCACTCTCACTTATTCTAACAGCTTTACAATGCCGAATTTCAGGGACAGCTCGAGAGTATGGATCGAAATAAATCCAAAAGACGGACAGAATGAATTTTATACTTTCAATAACAGCGGAAGTATTCCATTGACAAGTACTGCTCAATCTGTCAGGAATGAAGTAAAAATAATTGCTGACGGTAAACTGCTTCAAGACGGTGAATCAGTAAGAAAAGATCCTGAGATACGGATTGAACTTACCGGTGAAAGAAATACAGGTATAATGCAGGATACATCAATGCTGATCATAAATCTTAACGGCTATAAAATTCCATATTATCTCAAAGGAAATTTGAATCCGGCATTGAAGACAATTGAAGGCGATAATCAAACCGGTTCCGGAAGCATTGCAGTACTTTTAAAAACTGTGCTTAATTCCGGATCAAACCGGCTCGGCATCAGATATCTGAATGACAACGGAAACACTGATTCATTATATATGGACCTGATTGTGTCAGAAGAATCAGGAATTACAGGAGTTTATAATTTTCCTAATCCTATGAAAAATGAGACGGCATTTATTTTTGATTTGAATACACCTGATATTATTCCGGGCGTCAGGATCAAAATTTATACTGTTCAGGGAAGACTGATCAGGGAGTTAAATGTTCAACCGAATATAGGTGTCAATCAGATCATTTGGGATGGCAGAGATGAAGACGGAGACAATATTGCAAACGGAACTTACTTATATAAAATATTTACAGACGGGAATATTATTGCTGAGACTTCTGTTCAAAAACTCGTTATGCTTCGTTAATTAATTTCTCAAAAATAAAAATCAATTAGTTTTAAATTTATTTATATGAAAAAAATATTTTTCCTTTTTTTAATGCAATTTGCATTTACGGGCATTTTGCTTTCTCAGAACTATAACTGGATCACTCCAAACAAAACATACCTGAAGATGTATGTTGCAGATGACGGCATGTACCGAATCGACAGGAATGATTTTACTAATGCGGGAATTAATACAACAGGTTTAGATCCTCGTACTGTAAAGCTTTACAATAAAGGAGTTCAGATTCCTGTCAGTTTTACCGGTGAGCAGGACGGCACATTTGACCCCTCTGACTATTTAGATTTTTATGGACAAAGGAATTATGGCGGAAATGTAAAGTCTTATGATCATAACAATAATTTATTTTTTACAACCGATGAATATTATAATGAATATTCTGATACCAATGTGTACTGGTTAGATTGGGGTGGGGCACTTGGGACAAGATATGCTCAGTTTAATTATCCTGTCGGTACGAATTATTCCGGTGTATCTTTTTCTGAAGTAAAAACTTTTGACAAAAATTATTTTTACAGTCAGGGTGAAAATTTAAATGCTACAGATTACAGATATCTCAGTACTGAAAGATTTCAAGGCGAAGGATGGTACTGGGCTACTCTTAATGATAATCAGACTTTGACAGAAACCTTTACTCTCCCCTATCTCAGCCCGACTGTTACGACAGCATCTATTTATGTATTTGCTTATCCAAGGGTAAGAAATACTTCAATATTGAATGAACATAATCTTGAAGTAAAAGTGAACGGGAATGTAGTTGCATATATAACTAAAAATGATTTTATAAGATTTGACAGTACTATTACGTTTTCAAGTTCTTTACTCGTCACAGGTACAAATACTGTGATAGTAAAATATATACCAACGGCTGCTACTTCAGGCGGTGTATATTTTGATAAATTCAAAATAAATTATCCGAGAAAATTTACTTTTGAAAATGCAATTGTCTCTTCCAATTTATCTTCATCTGTAGATACTACTACAAAGAAATTTAATATAAGCGGTTATAACTCTGTAAATCCTGTAAACATCTATGACGTAAATAATTTCAAGAAAATTTCCGGTAATACTTTTATCGCTGATACATTAAAGTTTTCGGCAAAGAGTAATTCCAATTTTCAAATTGTAAATAATAACATTACAAAAAAACCTTTCAGGATTAAACAGAAACAGGTTCCGAATCTTGTTTCCAGTTCTAATGGTGCAGATTATTTAATTATTTATAACAAAATATTTGACGCTCAGGCTGAACAGCTCAGATCATACAGACAGACTAAAGACAGCTTTCGTTCATTCAAAGCAGATATCGAAGACCTGTATGATATTTTTAATTACGGGATCGAGGATCCGGTAGCCGGCAGAAATTTTGTAAAATATGTTTATGATAACTGGCAGCTTCCGAAGTTAGGATATGTTTGTTTATTCGGGAGAGGTTCATTGGATCCCAAGAAGTATTTAGGAAGTTCCACTTTTAGTAATAATCTAATACCTGTATATGGTAATCCGCCATCAGACGGATATTATACAAATTTAAATATCGGTACGTTTTGTTATTATCCGATGATATCTGTCGGTAGACTGCCAGCTTACTATACTTCCGAAGCCCAGTCTATGGTAAATAAAATAATTGCATATGAAAACGAACCTCCTGCAAAGTGGTCTAAAGATTTTGTATTCATCACAGGCGGAGGTACTACTAATGAACAAAACGGTCATATTCTGAAATCAAATTATGACATTGGAGTTTTTGTAGATCTTCCTCCTATCTATGGTAATCCAATCAGAATATTCAGAACGGATATACCCGGGACAATTACTTTTAATATAAAAGACTCTATCAAAAATACAATTGACAGAGGAGCTTTGTTTGTTAACTTCAGAGGACATGCGGGAAGTCATGACTGGGAAATTGCAATGAATGATCCGAATACACTTTCAAATGGAAATAAACTTCCGATTATTTTAAGTCTTACTTGTTTCACGGGAGAAAATTCTAAAGCTGATTTCAGAGGTTTTGGAGAAAGATTTGTATACCTTCCGGATAAAGGAGCAATTGGTTTTGTCGGAACTACAGGCTGGAGCTATTCTCAGTTTGGAAATGATTATGGATCTTTTATTCTTGAATCTATGAAAAATGATACAGCAAGAAGGATGGGTGATCTGACAAAGTATGCCAACAAAAAAATGAGCAAAGATTCATTGTCATTTAGTATCAGACATACTCTTAACTGCTATTCTCTAATAGGAGATCCGGCAGCTAAGTTAAATCTTCCAAAAACTCCTGAACATTCAATCACTTCATCAGATTATAAATTGTCAAATAATTATCCGGGAGTTTCAGAAAATCTTACCTTTACCGCTTATCCAAAAAACTACGGACTGAATTCTGATTCATTAAAGATCCGTTTTGAAGTATATAAAAATAATCAGGTCTATTATGCAAAAGATACTATCAGAAGAAATTTCAGAAATTTAGATTCAATTGCTTATACTTTTAAAGTCGATACTGCAGGTATATACAACATGCTCGTAAAGCTGGATCAGGGTAACTGGACACCGGGTGAAATTAAAACAAACAATAACCTGTCTGTAGATATACCTGTAAAGAACATTGCTTTTATGCCTTTAAAACCGGTAGATAATTCTGTCATAAGTACTGACAGCGTTGAATTTACCTGCCTTAATCCGCTGGTAAAAACTTCAATGAATTCTGTAAAAGTTATTTTACAAATGGATACGACTACAAATTTCAATTCGGCGGTTTTAAAAACTTTTGCTAACAGCAGTATCTCAAGTGCCTACACTAAATTTAAAACATCTGTACCATTATTAGTAAATAACAAACTTTATTACTGGAGATCAAACAGCATTATAAACGGTGACAGCACCGGCTGGTCAGGTATTCAGAAATTTACATATATTCCAAATTTAGAATACGTCAAAGATAATTCAAATAAACAAATAGAATTACTAACTAACATTGAGATATTAAAAAAACAGAGTTCACAATTCCCTTCATATGATCTAAACGGAGTAACTTATAAGAATAATGGTCTTCAGAATGGTGATTACAATGGAAATCTTTTTGTAAGATCATATGGAAGCAATGGTGAAGAAGCTTCATATTTCAGTGTTCATAATAAAAATATTTATATTGATGCAGGTAAGAATCAGGGGCTGAATATTTTAAAAGTTAAAAAGTTAAACGGCAAGATTTTAGATTTTAAAAATCTAAAAATGAATACTAATTCATCAAATGATTCATTATTAACATATCTCAATTCGTTTGATTCAACTCAATATATAATGCTGCTTAATGCTGCTTATGTACCAAGTGGGAAATTATTAGCAGCAAATGTTAAAACCAAACTCAGAGAGTTTGGAAGTATTTATTGTGATTCCATCGGATACATGAGTTATTTTCATTCATGGAGTTTTATCGGATATTTAGGCGCATCAAATAAAGAAGCATCTGAAGGATTTGATCCCTGCTGCCGTGTAAACATCACTTGTCTTGATTGTGACCACTGGTCAGAAGCTGTAAGTTCCATGGATGTGACATTTAAATATTCAGACGGTACTGTTTCTAATATTATAGGTCCTGCTCAAAACTGGGGAAGTCTTTCATGGATTCAGACTTTATATACTGGAAGTACTATAAAATTTGATGTTTATGGAATTGCAAATAACAATTCTCAGGTACTTCTTTATCCGAACGTTACTTCAAACAATTTTACTGATCTTAGTTCGATAGATGCATATAATTATCCCAGATTAAATATTGTTGCGAAAATTTCTATTGATACTATGACAGGAAATAATTCCAGCATCCTGAATTCAGTCAAAGTCACATATACTCCTCCAGCCGAACCTGTATGGGATATAAATACTATTTTTGTAAATTCAAATTATAAAGCCGGTGATTATTTAAAAGCATCAGGTGATCTTTATAATCCGGGATTTCTTAATCTGGAAGGAATGGTAGTAAAATTTTATAAAAATTCTGTTACACCTGTAAATTTGCTGGAAGTCGATACAGTTAAATATGCTATAAATATTGACAATTTCAAAAAATATGAATATAAATTGAAATTGCCGTTTTTCAGAGACAGTATAGGAATTTTTATGAATGTAACTCCTGTAGGTTCTAACAATGAATTCTTTACATTCAATAATACAGCTTACATAGAAGTTAAAGATGGATATCATTACCGTCCGGGCAGCAGCAATATAGCAGTTTACAGTGATGGATTAATTCTCAAAAATGGAGACTATGTAAGGAAAGATCCTGAGATCAAAATAGAAATTACAGACGTTGATAATTTCATTCCATTCAGTGCAGATACTTCGCAGTTAACTATGAAATTGAACGGAAGAAATATACCTTATTATCAAAAAGGTGCACCAAGCCAAATGGTTAAATTTGCAGATAATGATAAATCAAATTCTCAAAATAACCGCTCAATAATTTTTTATCCTGAACTGAAAAATGGCGGCAACAGGTTGTCGGTATATTTTAATAAAAATGGAGTGACTGATTCTTCCGGATTTGATGTATTAGTAAGTGAGGAACTCGTAATTGAAAATATTTATAATTTTCCGAATCCTATGAAAAACGAAACTAATTTTATGTTTAACATAGGAGGTCTTGCTCCGCCGGATAATTTCAAGATCCGGATCTATACTGTTTCGGGAAGACTCATAAAGGAACTGGAATATCCTGTTTCAATTGGGTTCAATCAGATTCCATGGGATGGGAAAGATATGGATGGTGATTTGATTGCAAATGGAACATATTTATACAAAGTTGTAATGGAAGGAAATACAAGCAATGAATCACTTGTTCAGAAGCTTGTAATGTTAAAATAATTTCAATAGAATTTCTTATTGAAAAAAGCGAAGATATAATGTCTTCGCTTTTTTTATTTTATTTTATTCCGAAAGTCTGGCTTCTATTACAGAAGTAACTTCTCCTGATTCAGGTTCTACTTTACTTTTAAATCTTTCGGTAATGTTTCCGTTTTTATCTATGATAAATTTTTCAAAGTTCCAGCTTATATCTCCTTCAGGATCTGAATTTTCTGTCAGTCTTTGATACAATACATTTTTATCATCTCCAATTACATTTACCTTATCGAAAAGCTTAAACGTGACATTGTATTTTGACTCACAGAAAGTTCTTATCTCATCATTGCTACCCGGCTCCTGTTCACCAAAATCATTACATGGAAAAGCTAATATCTCAAAGCCCTGATCTTTGTATCTATTATAAATTTCTTCGAGACCTTTGTACTGTGAAGTGAATCCGCATTTTGATGCAACATTAACTATCATCAGAACTTTTCCCTTGTAGTCTGATAATTTAACTTTATTTCCGTCCATATCAATAACAGTAATATCTGAAATGTTTTTATTCACAACCTTAGTTGTTTCCAAATTATTATTTTTCTCATTCATATTATTTGATTTAATTTCTGCTGAATCGGAACATCCGGCATATATGCAGACATTCGTCAGTAAAGATATTGCCAAAATTATTTTAAACATGTTTTTATTTTTTAAATTATTTTTAATCAACTTTTAATTCACCAAGCTCACCTTCACTGCTCGCGATCACAACACATGCAAGAGAGTCAGCTATAACATTCGGCACAGTCCTGCACATATCAAGAAGTCTGTCCACTCCGATAATCAGAGCAATTCCTTCTGAAGGTACACCTATAGATCTTAGAACTATTATCAGCATTATCAGACCAATACCCGGCACAGGTGCAGTACCAATTGCTGCAAGTGCAGCAGTAATTACAATTGTCATTTGCTGAGTAAGAGTTAGGTCAAATCCATAAACCTGCGCAATAAACACGGCGGCTACCGCCTGATAAAGTGCTGTTCCGTCCATGTTAATGGTTGTACCCAAAGGAAGTACAAAACTTGCAATTCGGTTTGGCACGCCAAGTTTCTTTTCGCAGATGTCCATTGTAACAGGCAATGTAGCTGCAGAAGAACTTGTAGAAAAAGCAACTGCAATTACCTGTCTTTGAGATTTGAAAAATTTCACTACATTCACTTTTGTAAATAACTTCAGCAGCAAAGGATATTCTATAAATGTTAACACAGCTAATCCAATTATAACTGTAAAAGAATACAACAGCAATGTCTGAAGTATATTAAAACCAAATTCCGCGACTGTTGCTGATATGAGCGTGAATACAGCATAAGGAGCAATGATCATTATTTTTTCAACTATAAGAATCATTGTTTTGGATACTCCGTCAAAAAATTTCAAGACAGTCTTTGAGGCATCTGCATTTATCTGAGACAAGAATATTCCCATTAATATTGCGAAAAAAACTATCTGTAAAAATTCCCCGTCTGCCATTGCTTTGAAAGGATTCTTCGGTACGATATTTACAAGGAAATCAACTATATTCATAGATACATTTTGATCTATTTTACTTTGGGCATCCTCCTGAAATGTTTCCATCAGACGTTCTTTATTTTCTTCAGGCATGAACTTCCCGGGCTGTATCACATTTGCAAAGAAAAGTCCGATCAAAATTGCTATTACTGCCGTTATTGCATAAAATCCAATTGTCTTTCCGCCGATCTTTGCAATGTGTTTCAGATCAGAAAGTGAAGCTGCTCCTACAATAAGCGATGAAAGCACAAGCGGAACTGCGATCATTGTCAAAAGTCTGATAAAAATATCACCTATTGGTTTCAGCATGACCCCAATGGTAGGGACTTTTTTGACAGAAGAAACATTTTCCAAAATCTCTTTTCTACTGTCCGGATAATTGATTTCAATCTTCAGATCTTTAACTTTCTTTTTATCTTTAAGTACTGTAAACATCTTAATAATACTGAGCTGAGAACCTGCATCAAAATTATTTAAGACAGAATCACCACTGATAAACTTTACATCTTTCCAGTCTTCAGAAATTATTTCACTTCCGTCAGACTCGTATTTAAGTTTGTTTTGATTTACATGGAAGATTGATCCAAAGACAGCTCCAAGCAATAATCCAATGATGATCTGAGTGTGCAGCTTAAATTTAAATTTCATTGTGAATTTTTATTTCGTGAATTTTTCTAATATTCTTTCCCGCAGCTTTTGCATTAAAAACAATATTACAGAGGCAGTTACACTTACTGTTAAAATCAGCGGCCACAGAACCGGATTAGTATAATCGATCTCGTAAAAAGATTTTATGAAAGTAAATATTCCAGTGTCAAAAGTCGATGCTGCAAAGAATATATATACAAACAAAATAGCCAGTCCATACAATAAATAGGTCATATTATTTTGATCATTTTTTTTCACCATGATAGCAAAATAATTTGCGAAGTTTGTTATTATAATGATCGTCAGCATTACCATCTGAAGATCCATATTCGAAACGCTGTAATATTTTTCGGCAAAGTAAATCCCGGTATAGCCTGCAGCCACTATTATCAGAGCTGACAATAAAACAAAAGAAATAACATCCGAAAGAAAGTTTTTAGTTTTCTCAATATTGGTATTCTTTAAGGTAATGATAAATGCAGGCAGTCCGATATTGAATATATTTATCAGCGAAACTCTTCTCGGAGTCAAAGGAAACTCCAGCAGAAAAAATACAGAAAGCAGTGTAATATATATTACAAAAAAATTCTTTGTTAAAAAAAGTTTTGATATAGACTTCACAGTATTTACTATTTTATTACCTTCATCAAATATTGCCGGCATCAGAGAGAATTTATTATTCAAAAGTACAATGTCTGCAATCTCTTTGGTAATGCTGCTCCCCTCTTCCATTGCGATTCCAAGATCTGCTTCCTTGATGGCCGGCAGATCATTTACTCCGTCACCTATCATCGCAGTATATATCTTTTCATTTCGTAATGATCTTATTATCCTCAGCTTATGCTCAGGATTTAATCTGGCAAATATAACTTTTTCCTGTACTGTCTTTAAAAAATCTTTGTCATTCAGACTTTCCATCTCAATACCGGTTATCAGATCATCATCTTTAATTTTCCATCCGATCTCATTTGAAACTTCCTGTATTGCTTTAGCTGAATCTCCTGATAGAATCTTTATCTGAATATCGTTTTTTTCAAAAAGTTTTATCGCATCAAATACATCATCTCTTATTTTATCAGTGATTGATATAATACAAAATGGTTCTATCTTTATATTATTCATGCCGCTCTTCAGATCTTCAAATGAAATCTCAGCATCGACTTTCCCAAACAAAAGATTTCTGTAAATATAAATTTTCTTTGATTCAAATATTCCCTGTGTCAATTTAATATCATCTTCTGACATATAATTTATCAATACATCATATGCTCCAAGTATAAATGTTGACTTATTACTGTCTGAAATAGTTTTCAGCATGCTGAATTTTCTTTCCGAACTGAAAGGGAATTCATCTGCCATAGAATAATTTTCCAATGGCGGAAAAATATTCACAGCTTCTATCGTAGCATTTTTATCACTGGTAAGATTTGCATAAGTACCGATAAGTTGTTCGACCTCTTTCCTGTTATGTTTATCTGATAATAATGTGATCTCTTTTATACTCAGTTTATTTTGAGTAAGAGTACCGGTCTTATCCATGCAGACGATCTGCACATTTGAAAAAGATTCGATCGCATTAAGCTTTTGTATGATCGCACCGAGCTTGCTGATCCTGTAAACGCCGATCGCAAAAGTAACAGAAGCCATCAGGACAAGTCCCTGCGGCACTAATGAGATAAGTATAGTAGATATCTTCCTTACAAAATCATTTGTAAATCCTTCAGTGTTAAAAATAATTTCGAGTATTACCAAAACCACTGCAGTTAAAAAAAGAATTTTGACAATAGCATCTATCTTTCTCTGAAGAGGGGTGAGAACAAATTTATATTTCTTTGCCTGTGAAGTGATCTTGGATGCAAAACTTTCATTCCCAACTTTTTCAGCTTTATAAAATCCGTTACCCGACAGACAAAAACTTCCTGAGAGAACTTCTTCGTTTTCCTTTTTGTGAATGGGATTTGATTCTCCGGTCAGGAGAGATTCATCAATTTCCAGATGGTTTGAGAAAATGACCCTGCCATCGACAATGATCTGATCACCTCTTAAAATTTTTATAACATCATCTTTTACTACTTCCGATGGATTTATTGACTGTTCATTCCCGTCTCTGATAACAGTTACTTCTTTTTTCAAAAGGAGTTTGACCTTGTCCAGTGCCCGCTTCGCTTTTATCTCCTGATAGATCGCAATAAAAGTATTCAGCAAGGCTATCATCATTATACCTATACTGTCCAGGATCAGTCTGAAATCACCTGTGGTAAAATAGAAATATAGAACAAATATGATGATCGATAAAATAACTAAATTGAAAACAGAGAATATGTTTTCAATAAAAATTTCTTTTATCGTTTTAGATTTATTTTTATCGTAAGTATTTACCTGTCCCGAAGAAATCCGTTTTTTTACTTCTTCAGAATTTAATCCTTCGAAATTCAATAATGTATGATGCTGATAATGTAATGTGTCAAATTTAATTAATTTATCAAATTCTGATTTTAAAGAATATATCGGAATAAGTCTTATTTAAATATTGGTAGCGCAGAATAACATTCTGTGTTTCATTACAATGATTAATTTTCAGTGTTTCGTGGCAAAAAAAATATCCTGAATTTTGTGTGATCTGTTAAATGTTCAAATATTTCTTAGAAAAAATTAAATTCAGTTTATCTGATAAAATACTTATTCAAAAAATTATCAATGATCCCTGTAAAAACTTTATCACTACCAAGACCCGATCCGCTGTAAATAGAACCTGTAGAAAGTACTGCAATATTTCCGATCTCTCTGAGCACGATCTCTCCACCTCCTTTACTGTTCCAGTCTGCATCATCTTTATTATAGATTTTAATCGTATCTGCAATATCAGTATTCAGACCTTTGGCAATAGTCTCGGTACTAAATTCCATCCAGAAAGGTACTTTATCAGTTTCATCACCGCATATAGGAAAACTGTTAATTCCTTTAATACCGAAGAGTTCACCGTCTGAAATATTCAAACCTGAATATAACCAGTGAGATGAATTCAAAACTTTATATGGTGCAAATGTGTGAAGTCCTTTGCCGGTGTATCTGACACCTAAGAGATCTGATTCCGAACGGAGATTATGCCGCCACATTCCTCCCGGATCAAACCCTTCTCCAAAAAATGTGAGATCTTTTCTGCATTCCATTCTGGTAAAATTATCATGCCATTTTACTTTCCAGAAGATCTGATTTGCACCTAAAGAAATCAAAGGAATATTCTGATCAAAAACCATTTCCTCTATTTTATCATACATCTTTTCAGAAAAATATTCACAGTGATAAGACAATACAGCAAATTTACATTTTGAAAGTAACTCAGGTCTTTCCTCAAGATAATAATCAGGAAGTATGTTTGCGTTTTGATTTTTGTAAAAATAATTAAAAATATTTGCACATACATTCACATCAATATGGTTATAATTTTCCTTAAAATACTGAACTCCAGTATTTGGTCTTTGAGTAGATACAAAGAATACGTTGGAAGAATCTGTGTAATTATGATAAAGCGATTTTCCACCCCAGGGATTATACGCAGCAAAAGTCGCAAGCGGAGCAAAGACTACGAACTCATTATTGTTATCAAAATCTCCAATGGTAATTGTCAGATTAAAGGTATCAATGGAATTGGAAAGTATAACATTATAATATCCCTGAGTATAATCTGAATTCAAATTCATTTCATGTGTCAGATCCCAGTTACAGCCTGATTCAGACTGATCGGGGTTGATGTTTTGTTCAGACCTGTCAAAATAAAAAGTATCCAGCGGTACGTACTGATATGGTGAAATGATCTTAGTAATAATTGCAGTGGAAGAATCTTCAGTACTCCTTAAATAAAATTTAATCTTTTCATTATTAAAGTAAAACATTTTATCCGTATAGCCATCGATTGATGACAGTTCCATCTCGGGAATTTTATCTACTGATACCAACAAATAATATCTGTATCTGAAAAACCAGATAAAAATAAAAATTAATGCTAAGACTAAAAAGATTGAAGAATACTTAAGAAATTTTTTCATTATCATTTTGATTTATTTTATCTCCGTCAAAGTCAGTCCGTTATATAGATAGATACTTACAGTAAAATCTATTTATCAATTCACATTGTAAATTTCTTAAACTATATAAAAATATAATGCATGCCTGACAAACTAACGAAATAATAAATTCCGTTCAATGATTCAAATTAAGTGAATGTCTGAATCGAAGCACCGAATAGCATTCTGTGTTGCGTAGCATAGAATATTATTCTGTGGATCAAATAAATTTCAATAATAACTGCATCAATCTCTTTACAATAGAAAGTTAGTTTTAGATTAAATATTTTAAAAACAAAATTATTATGTTTCAGAATTATATCACATCACATGACGGAAAATTTTTTGACGGAAAAGACGAATTTCGTTTTATCGGCTGCAATATGTATGAGTTGGCAAATGTCGAATCTGATATTTCACAAAAGATGCTGGCATCTGCAAAAGATCAGCGGTTTGATGTTGTAAGATTCTGGGTGTTTAACAAAACAGGAAGAAATAATCTCAATAACATCTGTGAAATTAGTACAGAACTTAATCTTCGTCTGATCCCCGTACTTGCCGACAACTGGGGATATCTGATGAATGAAGAAATTAATGATGAATGGTATTTATCCGGATATAAAAATAACTATCTGCAAAATATACTTGACCTGTCATTTGAATTTTCCGATCGAAAGGAAATTCTTTTATGGGAATTAATAAACGAACCTGCTTCAGTTAATTTCGAGAGTGTATTTAATTTTACAAAAGATGTGTCAGCCGAATTTAAAAAAATTAATTCTAATCATCTGCTCTCTGTCGGGACTATAGGCGGCATTGGAGATAAATTCGGAAATGAATTTTCAAGATTCAATTCATCCAATTTTAAGAAATTATATACTCTGAAAAATCTCGATGCTGTCTCTATACATGATTACAGTTTCAATTCTACAATTGCTGAGCGACTGGATATTCATCAGAGATTCAAAGGGAAATATTCAAGTTCGGCAATTTTAAATAATCTGGACAGGATAATAAATTTTATTCCGGGTTTAATTGACAAATTTACTCTCAGGAAATTTAATGATGTCTATGATATTCCACTGACATTAAGAAGTATCTGGCAAAAGTATATTTCCAAAAATATTCAGACATCAGCAAAATTAAAAAAGCCGCTTTACATTGGAGAGATTGGATTCAAAAAAGAAATGGGTTCAGACAGAAAGAAAGTTATTGAAAAGGAATTAGTTAAATATCTGAAAGCAGGTGTCAGCGGAATATTGCTGTGGTCTTTCGAGTCCGAAGGAAGATCTAAAGACGGACATGATTATGGATTTGATGAAAATGATGGATTCAAAGAAATTATTAAAAAGATTAAAAATGAATACTTATAATTCAACATTTATTTTTTAACAGAATAAATTATACATGCTTTTACAAACTCTCTGAAAAGCGGATGTGGATTAATTATTCTTGATTTCAATTCAGGATGAAACTGGCTGGCAATAAAAAATGGATGCTTTGTCTGCGGCAGTTCGATCATCTCTACCAAAGTACTGTCCGGAGATAATCCAGAAAGTTTTAATCCGTTTTCAGTCAGTAATTTTCTGTAATTATTATTAACTTCGTAACGATGTCTGTGTCTTTCATTTATTGATTCCTTTTTATAACATTTATATGCCAAAGAATTTTTCTCAACGATACACGGATATGATCCGAGCCGCATCGAACCTCCCATTACTTTTACAGACTTTTGATATTCCATTATATCAATTACACTGTCTTTACTCTTTTCAAATTCCGATGAATTAGCTGATCTCAATCCGCAGACGTTTCTCGCAAACTCAATTACAGCACATTGCAGTCCAAGACATATTCCAAGAAACGGGATCTTCTTTTCTCTGACAAATTTAATTGCTTTGATCTTTCCTTCGACTCCCCTCTTTCCAAATCCCGGACAGATAAGCAGTCCGCTGATATTACCAAGTATTTTTCCAATATTAGCTTTCCCTTTTTCAAGTTCTTCAGAATTTATCCATTTAAGATTTACCTTCACTTCATTATAAGCTCCGGCATGGATAAATGACTCCAATATACTTTTATAAGCATCAGGAATAATATTATATTTGCCGCATATTCCGATCGTAATTTCCTTGCCGGGATTAAGAATTTTATTTACAACCTTTTTATAATTTCTTAAATTTGGTTCTGAAGATTTCAGATTAAGTCTTTTCATTACTACTTCATCAAATTTTTCCTTCTTCAGATTCAAAGGGACTTCATATATAGACTTCGCATCAAGTGCCTGCAAAACTGAGCCCTGCTCAATATTACAAAACAGTCCGATCTTTTCCCTAAGCTCTTTTGACAAATTCATTTCACTTCTGCATAAAAGCATGTCCGGCTGTATTCCGATCTCCAGTAAAGTCTTTACTGAATGCTGAGTCGGTTTCGTCTTTAACTCACCGGCAGATTTTATGAACGGTACCAAAGTCAGATGAATGCTTAATGAGTTTTGCTTTCCCACGTCAAACATTATCTGTCTCATAGCTTCAAGGAACGGAAGAGATTCAATGTCACCGCCAGTTCCGCCGATCTCAGAAATTATTACATCATATTTCT
>DAORRV010000060.1:0-17212 GCA_035443185.1 Ignavibacteria bacterium
ATATTAATTAAAATTAAGTTTTTAAGTTTAAAAGTAAAATTTTATTTAAATCAATTTAACATAAAAAACAAACATGAATTATCAAAAAGAAAACTTAGTAGTAAAGTTACTCCTCGTAGTAATTTTCAGTACTTTTTTGATTTCCGGGCAGTTGTATGCTCAGAAGCTTACAAAAGAAACAATTGAATCAGCAGTAAAAGAAGCTTACGAAAAATTTAAAAATGTAACTGATGGTAAAAACGCTGATTACATTCCTGCCCTTGCTGAGGTCGATCCGAATATTTTCGGAATATCAGTAGTCACTGTAGATGGTGATGTCATTGAATTCGGTGATATTGATGATATGGTTTCTATGCAGTCAATTGAAAAAGTCTTTGCAATGGCAATGGTCATAGAAGATCTCGGTTTTGAAGCTATCAGAGATAAGGTTGGAGTTGACGCAACAGGAATGAAGTTCAATGCTATCGAACCGATTGAATGGAAAAAGGGAAATGAAATGAATCCTTGTGTAAATCCCGGTGCACTTGCTACTACCAGTCTTATAAAAGGAACTACGGAAGAAGAGAAATGGAATAACATTATTAGTATGTATAGTGATTTTGCAGGAAGAACCTTAACAGTGAATCAGCCGGTTTATGAAAGTGAAGCTGCAACCAATCAAAGAAATCAGGCATTAGCCTGGTTGTTATTAGCATATGAAAGAATGTATTTCGATCCTGTAAAGACTACAGACATTTATACTAAAGCATGTGCAATAAATGTAAATGCAAAAGACCTTGGAATGATGGCTGCTACTTTATCAAACGGCGGTATCAATCCGGTTACAGGTAAAACTGTAATATCAAGTAAGACAGTAGAGCATGTACTTCCGGTGATGGCAACAGCAGGACTTTATGATGATTCAGGAATCTGGCTTTATGAAACTGGAATGCCGGGTAAAAGCGGAGTCGGCGGTGGAATCATTGCAGTAGCTCCCGGAGTATTAGGGATCGGAGTAATCTCACCTCCTTTAGATGATGTCGGCAACAGTGTCAAAGCACAATTAGTAATAAAATTTCTTTCTGAAAAATTAGGTCTGAATATGTACAGCATTCAGCCATCTAAGTAAAAAACAATAATTGTATTTTCCCTTACTGTCTGCCTGCTTTGTAAAATTGTTTTAACATTTGCAATCATGGGAGACACAAAGGGAAAGTGATTTTTAAAGATTTATGTGTATAAATTTTTGTATTAAGGTTTTAAGAAATAAGTTTTAGTTTGACATAAAAACAATGTATGAAATTGAAACTAGCCATTCTTCTTTTTTTAGCTGTCTCATTTTGCAGTTCAGCATTTCCTGAGAAGTCATATTCACAGTTTGATTCTCTCGCTATATCTATACTTGACAGTATGAGTGACAGAATAAGTGAACTTGAAACCTGCAGTTTTAAATACTATTCGGAGTTCGATAAAAACAGCGAAGAATACGGAATGGTTACACATTCGGAATTCGGAAAAGTCTTTTTGAAAGGCCCGGATAAACTTTTTATTGAAAAGAAAGGTGACAAGGGTCATAATAAAATTTTTTACAACGGAAATTTATTTCTTCTTTATTCAATAGATAAAAACCGTTATGCATCAATGCCCACAACGATGACACTTATTGAATTTATAGATTCTGTCAGCAGTACTTATGGAGTCGAATTTCCGGGTGCTGATGTATTTTATCCTGATTTTGTAGATCACATACTTGAGAATTCAGATAACCTTATTTGTCTCGGACTTACCATGGTCGGTGAAAAGGAAAGCTATCATATAGCCGGGACTAAGGAAGACATTACATTTCAGATCTGGGTTTCGTCTGATGGAAAATTCCAGCCTTTAAAAATGATGATAGATTATATTTTAAAACCAGACACTCCGAGATACAGGATTGTCTTTGCAGACTGGATACAGGATGAAATTTTAAATGATGATATGTTTGAATTCACACCTCCAATAGACGCGGAAAAAATAAAATTAATAAAATAAGAAAATTATGAATGCAAAAATTTTACTATCAATATTCATATTCTCAATAGTCTCTTTAGTAGCGATTACTTTTACTCCTGCAGATGCAGAAGCTCAGAGAATGAGAGGCGGAAGCCGTGGTGGGAGATCCGGATATTCAGGAAACAGAAGCGGTCGAACTATAAACGGAGGCAACAGAAATTTCAATACAAACCGAAATACTACTACCAGGAAAAATAATACCAATAGAAATAAAGTTAACACAAATAACAAAAAGATAAACCGTGATAATAAAAAGAGAGACAATACAAACAGAAATTCCCGTGAATCCATAAGAACAAACGATACAAAAGATAATAAACGTGATCAGAGTAACCGAAATGACAAAGAACGTAATGACAGAAATGACAGACAAGATAACCGTGGTGACAGGCAGGATGACAGGCAGGACAAACGCGGTGACAGACAGGATGATCGTCAGGACACACGCGGTGACAGACGGGATAATTTCTATGATAATAACTATAACAATTATTATCATGGTTACCATTACGGTGGATATTATCCTTACAGTTATCATTCTTATTATCCTTTTGGATGGGGACCATACTGGTATCCGGTAGGCTTCTTTATGCTGGCAATGACGACAACAGCCATAGTTGTATCTGCTAATGATAAAGAAGAATATTATTATGATGAAGGCGTATATTATGATAAAGTCGACAGCGGCTATAAAGTGGTACAGGCCCCGCAGGGTGTTGTTATCACTTCTTTGCCATCGGGTTTTACTCCGGCAGTTGTAAACGGTGTAACGTTCTATTATCACGGAGGTGCATTTTATCAGGATACTGAAGGCGGCTATAAAGTAGTATCTGCTCCTGCAGGAGCAATTATATATAACCTTCCTGATGGTGCTGAAGGTGTTGAGATAAATGGAAATAAAATCCTTAAATATGGCGGAGCTTTTTATCAGCCAATTTCACATGAAGGAAGTGATGCATACGAAGTAGTAGACATAAATTCTTCTGATGAGAAAAAGAAAGAGTAATATCTCCGGATCGTTGCTTTACAACTTAGTTGAAAGATCATTATTCATTTTTTTGAAATTTGATTTTTTGAGAACAGTAAATTTTAAAATGTAATTATTCATTTGTAACAATTAAGCATAAACTATTTATTAAATTAATTTGGAGAAAAAAATGGAAAATGATTTAAAAAAAGAAACTGTAAAAAAAGCAGCAAAAAAACAGGCGGTAAAAAAAGCAGCCAAAAAGAATGTTTTAAAAGGTGCTGTCAAAAAAAAGGCAATAAAAAAAGCTGTTAAAAAGGATGCAGCAAAAAAGAAAGCAGTTAAAAATGCTGTAAAGAAAAATGCTGTAAAAGGTGCTGTCAAAAAGAAGGCAGTTAAAAAGAAAGTGATAAAAGACGCAGTAAAGAAGAATACATTAAAAAAAGCTGCAGTAAAACAAGCAATTAAAAACCGTCTTGTAAAAAAAGCAATTGTTAAAGCTATTATGAAAGAAGCTATTTCTAAAAAGAAGTAAATCAGTTATCGCAATTTAATATATTTTAGGAGTTGCCAGGGTTTGTGACATTTTCCCTGCAACTCCTGTTTTAGTAATGAATTTTTTAAAAGTGATTTTTTATATGGATAATATTTTTATATTATTTGAGGTGTAAAAATGAACTTCAAATTTCTGAATTACCTGCATTTTATTGTAATCCTCTGAAAACACAAAAGACTTTTAAATGTAAAAGTTTCGATGCTTTTAAAAGAAATTTCTCATCTTGCTTCTTATTGAATAAAATTTGCTCATGATGCAAAAGTGTTCATAAGCATTTTCCGGACATAAAATGGAATTAAAAATAATCTCAATAAGCAGGAAATCCTAGCTCACGGAATGAATATTTAAAGAAAGAATGATATTTTTTCATTAGAAATAATAAGTCCGGTTAAGCCCACAAGATGTTAGATTTAAAATTAGGTCGTAGACCCGGTAGGAAGTCTGATATAATTTGCTTCAGGATTTAAAAAGAAATCTCTTTTTCCGCAGGATGCAATCTGCATCAAATATGCTTGTGTCCATTTTAATTCGATTTTCAAAAAAATTCATTAAAATATATTTCCCTAAAAGAATTCTCCGATATTCATCCAGACTCCACTGGATCCGTATCTTCCGATTCCATAATCAACGGATAAATTGGTTCTCGAGTATTTATCAAATTTAATTCTTATACCTATTCCGCCTGCCGGTTCTATGAAGTCCAGTAAGTTTACACCACTTTCCCTGTTACTGGCCGATTCTACATTTACATATACAACCATTCCGAACAATCCGTTTGAAGTTAATCTTATTCTGTTTTCAAAACCTGCATACATATAATCAATTCCCCTGAACCTTCCCTGTATGTAACCTCTTCCTGTTGTGTTATATTTATCCCAACCGGTCGCCGGCAAGGTCATGTAAGGTCCTTTTCCATTTAGACCAATACTTCCTAATGTCCAAAATCCCATTACGTATGAATCACTTTTTGTCAGAGATTTAAATGCACGGAATTCATAATAAATATTCTCCCAGTTTTGAGAACTCCCAAAAAATGATTTGTAATTATAGTATTTGACGTCTGCGAGTATTCCTTTATAAGCATTGATAGGATTATCACGGGAATCATAATTTAAATTAAGAACAAATCCCGAGGAAATATAACTTGAACTGTCATATCCGTGAATTTTACTATAGGTGCTGTTATAACTTGGTGAAAGTTTATTACCACTGCTGTCGATAGACTCGATATCATAATAATATTCAAGACTGTATCCCAATCCGATATAGCAGTTTGGTATTAAATTTTTTAAAACATTTTCATTAAACCTTATAAAATTGAAGTTCATTTCCTGAGCATCATTTGGAATTGTCTGAGTTCCTAATCCATAAGTCACCTGCGAATACTTCCAAAATCTCCAGTCTCCTTGCAGATTCCAGTCATTTTTATTTAAATTTATATTAGACTGAACCGAGAGTTTGATCTGCTTTTTCGTAGTATAAGAAAAACTTGCTGATGCAAAAGATATTTTTGTATCTTTTGTATTTCCGTAAAATCTTGAAAGAGAAGTCGACACACCAAAGATAACACCGTTTGCAGGATTATAAGAAATCCCCGGCAAAATACTGACAGATAATTTTCTTGGATTGACCGGGGCGATTTTATTCGAATCGGTGGATTTATCCGAAAATAGTTTTCTTAAAACATCTTTTAAATCTTCCTGTGTATTCCAGTATTTTGTATCGGTAGTAGGGATGTCCTGTGAATAGGAACTGGATGAGAGTGTTAATATCAAAAAAACGGCAATCAATAAAATACTATTGAAATTTCCGGAAAGAAAAAATTTAATATTCATAAATAAGAAACTGCTATAATATAATTTAAAATAAACAATAATAAAAAACTTAGTAAAAAATATACAGATTAATGAACAAATAATACACTGATTTTTAAACCTTTGAGAGTCTGCAAATTCATTGTATATGTAGGTAAAACCTCATCTTTAAATTATTCTTCAACTTGAATTTTGATTCAAATAAATTTATTTTAAACCTTTGTTTAAAAGACATTACGTTAACTAATTTTTCAAATCAATTTATAATAATTCAATTTATAAAAAATTATGCCAACTAAAATGGAATCATTCAAAAATTTTATTCTTGATGGATTACTCTTTCTGCTTCCTGTAGGTTTAATGATCTTTCTTTTGAATTTTTTGCTGGGAATAATAACTGAAATTGTTACTAAGGTTTCAAATTTCTTACCTCAATATTCAACATTTGGACAGGAAATGCCAAAGCTCTCAGCTTTAATTATACTTTTACTTTTAGTTATTTTCAGTGGATGGCTGAGCCGATCAGCATTAGGAGTGATGCTTGGAAACAAGATTGAAGCTATAGTCTCAAAGACCATTCCGGGATTTTCTGTGGTCAAACAGCTTTTTATGGATCCGAAGGAAATGTTTGAAGATAAAAAAATTAAATCTGCACTTGCTTTGATCGATGATGCCTGGCTGTTTGCATTTATTCTTGAAGAAAAAAATGATGCAGATTTAATAGTTGTATTTGTCCCGTCTTCACCTTTACCTACCAGCGGTAATGTATATTTAATGAAAGAAGAACAGATCAAGCGGCTCGACATTTCTGTTAAGGAAACTGTAACATGTATTACTCAGCTTGGAATTGGTTCAGGAAAAATTCTCGAAGGCAAGATTCCCAAATAGATTTTATATCTTTTTTAAGAACTTTTGAAATAAAACAGATTTACTTTTTAAACATTATTTTAATCTTATAAGCTTACCTTTTCTTTTGACAATGTTTTTATAATCCCACTGAATTTCTCTGGACTTTTTAAGCCATCGTTTCAGATCGGTAAGTTTGATCAGGTCTTTTGAAGTGTAGCGGATATCTGCTGATTTAAATTTTCCTAAATCCTCAAGCTTTTCTTCTTCGAATGTCTGCCCGCTCCAGAACAGCAACCGCACACTGTCTTTAAGTTTGCTGTATCCGACTACCGGATTTCCGTCAAGAAACCAGACCGGATGTGCATGCCAGATCTTACTCTCAGCTTCTTTTAAAACACTGTCAATATTCGAAGCGAGTAGGTCGCAGATCTCTTTGTCAGTTTGTGTTTGCTTTTCGTTGTATATTTTAATATCTGAAATCATAATATCAATAAGTTACTTTTAATTTGAATAATATTTAAAAATTTGTTTTAAGTTCACTCGTGTCCGGAAATAATCCCTTAGTCCTCTTTTCCATTTCATCAGCAATGATCTTTCCACTGCCTCCCTGTTTTGTTAATTCCTTTTTGATATTTTCATAACTTTCCGCATCCCTGTCCTGGCTTAGTTTGAATACATTGTCCAGCTTTATCACTTCCACTTCAAAAGCAACAATTGCTTTCATCATCCTTTCTTTAAATTCTTTATCAAGATTGTCAAAAACAGTTGAAGACATTTTATTATAATTTTCAAAATGCATAGATGTTTTTCTGAGAATACTGATCAATGCCTCATCGTCAAGAAACTTAATTACACCTTTGGCATGGACAGACATGTAATTCCAGGTAGAAGGCAGATGAGGATCGCTGTACCAGGTGCCGCTGACATAAGTGTGATGACCTGAGAATACAGCCAGTACATTCGGATTATGCATGAATGCTTTATGATGATCAGTATTTTTCATGATGTGTCCTCTCAAAAACTTTCTGCCGTTCTCTTCTTCAATAAATACAGGCACCTGGGTTGCTGCAGGCTTATTATCTTTGTCACATCCTGATAAATATGCAAAAGGATTTGCATCAATAAATTCTTTAATTACTGTTTCATTTTTTTCTTTGTGATAGGGAAGATCGTACATATACTTTAATATTTATTAAGTTTAAAAAAATATATCAAAACTGAAATTTCTTGAAATAAAATTAATTACATCATATTTCAAAACTTTTTTTAAAATAATATTATCTCATAAAGTCTACAATTACAATGTCGCCATTTCAACATTATCAAATTTTCTTTTGTAATAATTCATGTATGCAACTTTAGTTTCAAGTGCGTCTATTACGCTATTGTTGAAATTAACTTTTTCAAAGATCTGTGCACTTCCTAAGCCACCCGGACTGAATACATTTATCTCCATTAATTTATCACCGACAATATCAAGACCTACTAGGAACATTCCATCCTGAACTAATTTTGGTCGCACTATTTCAGCAAGCCTTAAATGTTCATCAGTAATAACTGCCTGAGCTAATTTCCCTCCGGCATGAACATTACTTCGCATATCATCCCCATGTCGTATCCTACGAAATGCTGCATATTTACCTTTGTATTTCATTGGCTGTCCGTTCATCATAAAAAGTCTGATGTCTCCGTCATTGGCAGCAGGTAAATATTCCTGTGCAATAATATATCCGTCTCTGAGAAGTGATTCGACAATCTGATTCAGATTTGATTTATCTTCAGGTCTTACCAAAAAAACTCCAGATCCTCCTGATCCCTGCAAAGGTTTTAACACCATTTTTCCTCCATGCTCTGAGGCAAATTCTTTGATCTCTTTTACATCGCGTGTGATCAGAGTTTTTGGTCTGACCTCTTCTGGAAAGAGCTGGAAATAAGTTTTGTTTACAGCTTTTGCAAGTCCGTTTGGGTCATTCAAAACAATAACTCCATGACGCATTGCAATTCTTCCAAAATTAATACCTGCAGTTGCAGCCCATGACCTGGTACCCGTTTCGCTTGCAGGGTCACTTCGAAGCAGTAAAACATCAAGTTCATCAACTGTTATCCGATCTTTTATTGCATGTTTTCCCTGAAGTGCTTTTAAATATGATTCGTTTGATTTAAATTTTTTTTTAGGTACAGTACGTGCTCTGGCGCGGATTTTTTCGTCAGCATCATAAGCCATATCTCCTAATCCCATCAGGTATACTTCATGTCCGCGGTTTATTCCGGCTATACCTAATCGAGTGGTTGTATATCCGGGCTGCTCCGTAAGAATATCATTTACTACCATTCCAATTTTCAATTTTCACCTCTTTTTGTTAAATTTATTAATGTTTGACCATTTCTCAATTTTCTTAATTTTTCTTCAGTAGCAGGAAAATTAAAATAAGCAGGAAGAAGTGGTACAGTGTGTAATACATTTCGTGCCTGTAACTCTTTAATCATTGCTACATTATCTGCTGAAATTTTACCTGCAAACAATGGCTTTAAACTTTCACCTCTTTTTATATATAATAAAAGATTAACTAGTCCGCGTAAATAAATCGCATCTTTTGTAAGGCCTCCGCTACGGAATGTACGGGAAGTAATATTAAATGCAGTGCTGAGCTCGAATCCAAAATCCAGATTAAGTTCTCTGAAAATTTCGATAAACCCTGCTCCGCTAACTAAATGATGAGCTGCAACTACCCTTGCTGCTAAAAGACGTAATCTGGAAACGGTTAATCCTCCTACCAAATATTCAGATAATACAGCAAGTCCTTCCTGTAATTCATCGTATCCGGAAAGACCAATGTAAAGTTGTTTCAGCGGTTGCGACTTTCCGTTAAGATATGTCAAAACATGCGTCCCCACTTCATGTGCGATCAAAGCTTCAACTCTCTCAACAGGCACTTTCAGACGTTCACCGATTAGTAAATTTCCCTGCGATACCATTAATCCTGTAATGTCTTTCCTGATGGATATTTTGGTTTTTATATCCGGAAGTTTTTCGCGAAAATAATTCAGTTCTAATTCAGCTCTCTTAGCAAAATCCTTTGCATTATATTTTTTACTTTTAAATCCATCTCGAGCCCGATTAGACAATTGTTGTAATATATCTTTTGCAACATTCATTAATGAGTCATCAACTGTTCCATAAAGTTGCATACTGCCATATAAAAAACTACTGCTGCCTCTGTCACTAAGCATTGAAAACTTTCTGTCCAGTTCAAGCTGCTGTTCAAGAAAAAGCTGAGCTAGTGTTGGATCTTCGATATTCTCAATTGGAATATGGAATAAACTCCTTTTTGCAAGTGAAGGATCTAATGTAAGTGGACGATAAAGAAATAACGGTACTTTCTCAAAATGATTTCGTTTGAATTGAGAATATGCATAGTCAATATTATATGGAGTCACCTGTAATAGAAAATCAAATCCTTTATTTATTTCGGCAAGCTGCCTGTCCACTTCCCATACTGCCTTTCCCATACTTCTCTTTCCCAGTGATTGAAAGTTTAGCGGTTTAAAGGGAGTGTTATTTTTTGTAAACTCAAAAAATCCATTACTCAAAGCTCTTGAAAAACCTTTCCTGAGATTTCTTAAAAGTATCGGATATACTTTTTCGGTTTCCACATTGAAGTATATTGGTTTCACTTCAATTCCAATTATATGAATACCAAGTTTACGTGCTTCAGAAAATGATATTACCGGAGACAATTCTTTTGGAGCTATTCTTGGAACTGTTATTACTTCAACTTCAGATTTTTCTTTACGAAGTTTTATATTTCTTAATGATCTTTCAAGTGACTGAACAGTGGGTAATATTTCTGTCCCTTTTGAAATATTAATTTTAAATGAACCCTGATAAGCATTGAGTTCATTATTTAGGTCTTTATCATTAGAAACCCAAACTTCAACTATTAAGAAAGTTCCAAAAGATTCTTTTAAAGTTGATGCAATGCTTTTAATAAGTTTTAACAATTGCTTGTGGCGTACACTGGTATCTTTAGCTGTTAAATATGACGCCTCTCCTGTAACCAATGAATCTGATAAAGAATATTTATCCACTTCATTGTATCTGTAAATACATATAAATGGAAGCTGCCGGTCAATATGAATCCTTCCCCATTCCGGCAATGATCTGCGAACTCTTTTATTCTTTGCTAATCTTGAACAGACTTGATTTATAAATTCATCTGAAATTGTATTTATTACAGGCTTTATCATTTATCTGATATATTTCAATTCTTCTAATATTCCGGGTACTGTTGACTGTAAAGCCATACCAATTTTTTCAATTTGATATACATCAGGTTTTCCTGACCATTCGTCCATGAAAAATTTCTTAAACTCTATTGAAATGGAACAGGCAGATTCAGGAAATGTCTGATGAGTCCACTTTGGAAATTGCCCGCCTTTGAATTTTATATTTTCCCTTACATCAAGCTTTCTTCCGTCGAAATCAAAATTATGCAGATCTGAAATAAAACGGTCAATCAATTTTCCCCATTTATTTCTGTTAATAGTTCCGGTTCCAATATTCACTTCCGGATTTAATTTCGGATCAGCAGGCTCTCCGTCAGTTCCGTTTCTCATATGGTTGTATGAATGAAGATCAAGAACTGCAAAATGTCCAAATTGTTTTTCGAGAGTGCTGAATATTTCATAAACTTCTTTATAAAATAAATCATATTGTGAAAGGGAATCGGATACAATATTCTCAGGTAAATCTCTTTTCCAGATATCTAATCCCCAGGCGTCTTCAGGTTTTTGATAAACAGCTTTTTCACGGGGACGGTTTAGATCAACTTCAAACCTTGACCGTGAAACAATTATTTTTGTATCACCAACTGAAGTCCATTCCCCGGTATAAGGATCTTCTTCTCTCAATCTATCATCACTGCTTAGTTTCATTATTTCAGAAACATCATCCCGCAACTCTCTTCCGTCATGAATTGCTGCCGCTACAACAGGACCTGCGCTAAAGGTTAAATTCCAAAATTTATTTTGATTCATGTTTTACATCTTTGCTGTCAGAACTCAATAATATCCAACAAGTCTTTGATTTTTTTAAAATTATGTTCACCAATATAATTACTTTTATATGAATAAATTATTGATTTAATTGTTCTTGATTTATTTTTCCGACTGAATGTTGATTTGAAAAATTATCTGAAAGTCATGAAAAATTTCTTTGCCTCTTGGGTTGCAAGGCTAAAAGGAAGTTAATCATTTTTGTTGTAGGATCTTTGAATCTTAGAGACTTTGTGGCAATTGTATCGTTTTCAGAAAAGCTGTTTTAAATCTTAAAGACATTGGAATTTGTAAATTGTAATTCGTAATTTGAAATTACTTAATTTAAAATCAAAAGTTTAAAATGAAAATAGAATCTATGAACTGGTCAGACGTTGAAAATTATTTAAAGAATAATGACAAATGTATTTTGCCTGTAGGCTCGACAGAGCAGCATGCATATCTGAGCTTATCGACAGACAATATACTCGCTGAAAAGATCTCTGTCGATGCAGCAGCTCCGCTGAATATTCCTGTCTTCCCTGTGATAAATTATGGTCACACTCCATTATTCATGGCATATCCGGGAACTGTCTCCATAAGCATAGAAACTTTAAGTCTGCTTTTGAAAGATATTTTGAATTCACTTTCGACTCAGGGATTCAAAAAAATTCTAATTGTAAATGGACACGGCGGTAATATGCCTTTGGAAAAGCATGTAAACGAATGGTCGGCTGAACATGAAAATGTAAAAGTAAAATTTCATAACTGGTGGAAAGCTCCAAAGGTCTGGGATTTTATTCAACAGACAGATCCGGAATCTTCACATGCTTCATGGATGGAAAATTTCGAATGGACAAGATTGAAAGATGTGAAACTTCCTGATCACAAAAAACCCATGGTAAATTTTGAGCTTTTAAAAAATGCATCACCAAAAGAAGCTCGTGAAATTTTAGAAGAAGGAAACTATGGCGGTTACTTTAATAAAGATGATGCAATACTGAATGAGCTGTGGGATGTAGCAGTAGGGGAGACGCGGGAATTACTAAATGAGTGGTGAGAAATACAGATCTATTATGAAATGTTTAAACATTTTTTTATTTCAGAAGCAGATCCAGAAAGGTATGAATAAATTTATGTTTAGAAAATTCTACAAACATTTTTCTAAATAAAATCTTCATACCTATCCACTTTTAGATTTCCAGACTTTTTCAAACACCATCAGCTGTACAAAATAAAGTACCTCGAAACTCGTAACTTTCTCTTTAAGGAATTACCTTCCCAATAAAATTAAATGAATTATTATCCACTAAAGCTGCGTCACTTGCATCTGTAAAATTATCTCCGTTCATATCAGTATTTACATAGCCGGCTGTAAAATTAAACAGATCATTATCTACAAGTGACTGATCAGTAATATCAACTAATCCGTTCTGATCTGCATCACCGTTATATATCCCGTATCTGATATTATTTGGATTTACAAGTATCTGATTATCTCCGTATGCCTGCTGAGGGAATGTTGTAAAATTATATGATTCTGTCGGATCGTCAAAATTAATTGTCCCCGAGCTCCAGGTCTCAATTGAATTCCTGTGTCTGAGCTGAACATAATATTCATTGTCAGGAAATGCATTTGGAAAAGTCATCGTCGCTCCGCCGGTATTACTGATATATACTTTTGCAGAATCAACTTTTGAATATGGAGAAACAGAATTTCTGAGATATACATTTACAGTATCTCTCACAGTACTTTCTGTGCCCGGATTATAAAATCCCTGTATGAACATAGTAAGATTCAGTTCATTATCAGGATCATCTCCTGATACATCTCTTACCCAAAATGATCTTCCGTAAGAAGAAGCTATCACATATCTCTTTCCGTTTTCAAGAGTACTGTCAATCCATTTCATTTCTGTAATAATAGTTGCATCCGGCATTCCGTTATTCCATCTATGCCAGGTCACACCTGCATTGGTTGTCCTGTAACAGCCCATTTCAGTTCCAAGATACAGATAATTATTAAGAAGTCTGTGCGGAACTAATCCGCCCAAAGGCACATCCGGAAGATTTCCGCTGATGTTCGTCCAGTTTACTCCTTTATTGGTTGTCTTAAAAACTTTATTGCCGGCAGAGAAACCATTGATCAATGCATATGCAGTAGTAGTATTTGTAAGATGGGGGATGACTTGTCTGATTCTTAAATTTGAAGGAATTCCACTGGTTCTTTCAAAAAAATTTCCACCGTCATATACTCTTAACCTTTGTCCTGTAGTAAATGAATTTAATGTTGCATAAATTATTGCTTTAGGTGCTACGTATTTTGAGACTCCTATATTGGTCACTGAAACCGGGAATGCACTGACATTAAGTTTATTCCATGAATTACCTGCATTTGTAGATTCATAAACATACGCGCCGCCGTTTGTATAAAGCTTTACCGGATTTGTTCTGTCACTGCGCATTTTGGTGTACCAGGTAGATGTCGGATCAATTCCGGTATGATCTTCTGTCCAGGTAAAACCTTGATCAGAAGATCTGTATATTTCGAAAGAATGATCTCCTGAATAATATCCTGCAGTTACATTAACATATAATGAACTGATTGGATCAATAGAAACACCTCCTCCGTCACCGCCCTTTGTAAAATTCCATGTAGTTCCGCCGTTGGTAGTTCCTGTGATTCCATTATCCTGTGAACCGCCGTAAATAACTCCTCTGTTACTTTCACCTACATCAAAATTAACATACTGTGTAATCGGAATATAATTTATTCCTGAAGAAAATGTGACTCCCTGATCATTTGAATAAATTACACCTCCGTCATTTCCAATATAAACATTCTGCCCGTCTGAAGTCCATTCTATTGCATGCTGATCAGCATGAATATCATCATCAGTCAATTCTGTCCATGTAGTTCCGCTGTTCGCACTTCTCCAGAGCCTTACTCCTCCTGCCAAAACTATATTCGAATTAGTTGGACAGACTTCCAAAACATTATTATACCAGCCCTGATTTTTAAAAATATTTGTACCCGGTGATACATCAGACCAGGTAGCACCGTCATTTGCTGACATATAAATTCCTTTAAGAGTGTCACCTGCCTGAGAATCTATCATGACATAAATTTTATTTGAGTTGCTCGTTCCGACTGAAAGTGAAGTTCTGCCAATATCAGAAGTCGGTATTCCGGGTGTAGTAACTTTTGCCCAGTTCACACCATTGTTTGTTGATTTATAAATTCCGTCACCGCATCTTGCCGCATATATTGTGTTCGGACTGTTCAGGTTTATTGCAATATCACTTATACCTACACTATTGGCCGGGCTTAAATGTCTGATCCAGTTCAGACCTCCGTCAGTAGATCTGTAATATCCTTCAGTACTGGCTGCATGTACAATATGAGCAAAAAAGGACTGATGACGTATTTTATAAAATCTTCCCGGGTCAGGAGAAATATTTATATGAGTCCAGGTGGAACCGGAATTTGTAGTTCTCCACATTCCTGTACCGCTCCTTTGACTTGGCTCTCCGGTTCCGATCAGAATGGTGGATGGAGATCCGGGATATGAAGCTACCGAACCAATTGCAAGACTGGTAATATCTTCGCTAATTCCTACCGGGAGAAATCCCAGATATCCCCAGAGACCGCCGGAGGCTGTTGCAAGTAATGGATTTGCAGTATTGCCAACTTCTATATCGATTATCCTTCCGCTGAATCTTGCACCGTTTGAATTCACACTTCCGTAAGGACCGATCGTCCTCCATGAATTTACAGCTGCGTCTCCTGAATCTTCTTCTTCCGGAACGGCTTTAGTCTCTGCCCAGATCTTGTCAATGATTTCCTTTGGCAATAATGAGCCATATGGATAATGCCATTCTTCAAAATAATATTTTTCAAGTTCAGGTCCTTCGATTGCTTTTTCCTTTTTTTTAAAAAGTAAATTTTCTGAGGCAGTGTTATAAGGTGCCAGATCAGAAGATTTTTTATTACCAGTATTTTCATTATTGCCGGAGTATCCTGATACCGTTAATGAAATACTGACAAGTAATAAAAGTAAGATTGTAAATTTAGTATTCATTTTAGTTAGTTTGGTTTTTTTACAAAATTAACAACTATTAAGTAACCATGCAAAGAATTATATTTGAATTAGTAATCACTATGAGTTAAATGAAATTTCTAAATTGTTTGTTTTTAAACTCAAATCAAATCTTTTATTATTAAAAAGTAATCTGTAAAAATGCATAAAAGTAAGCTGATTTTGTTATTAAAAACTTTTTCAGGTGAGGAAAATATCAGATTTCATGATTTTTTATCTTCCATCTATTTTAATAAAAATAAAACTTTAATAAAATTTTTTGAAATACTCAGAAAAGAATATCCTCATTTTGATTCGGATAAAATTCTAAAGAAGAATGTTTATCTGAAATTATTTCCTGAAAATGAATTTAATGAACAGGTATTAAAAAATTTAATAAGTGATTTATTAAAACTGTGCAGGGAATTTTTAGAGATCGAAATTTATGAAAAGGATAAAAATGAAAAGCAGTTGAATCTTCTGAAGCAACTTACAGGAAGGAATGCTGATCCGGTTTATTTCACTGAGCTAAAAAATTTCGAGAAACAGCTTAATGAACTTTCCGAGCTTTCTGAAAAAAGTTTTTATTATCTCTATCAGCTTGAGGAATTAAAAATAAGTTTTCATCTTGAAAGAAATGAACAGCCAAAGGTTATAGAAAAGGTTATGAAATCCGGTGAATTTCTTTTGCTTTATTTTCATCTGCATCTTACCAAAATAATTTCAAATCTTAATGTCAACAAACACACTTACAAAGTAGATTACAAAACTAATCTTCCGGGTGAGTTTTTTGATAACATTAATTTTGAAAAGGTAATAAAGTATATGAAAGAAAAAGATATAAGCTATTCGGAAATAGTAGAGATGTATTATCTTAGAGTAATTTGTAATTCACAACAATTTAATGAAAAAAATTATTTCAAATTCAAAGAGCTTGTTATCAAAAATCTGAATCTGCTTGACAGAGTGGAAACATATGGATTGTTTAATGCTTTAGAGACTTTTAATATGAAATATTATTCATCATCGAATGAATTTTTTATGAATGAACTTTTAGATATTTATAAAACCGAAATAGAAAATGGATTTTACAAATTTTCTGATACTTCTCCTGTGACATTGATGAAGTTTAGAAATACATTTAACTCCGCCGTACGGTCAGGAGAATTTGAATGGGCTGAGAATTTTTTAGATGATTTTCAAAATGATGTTATAGAATCTGACAGAAACAATCTTATAAAAATTTCTCATGCTCAGATCAATTTTGAAACAGGGGATTTTGAGAAATCTCTTGAGCTTATATCTGAAATAAATCCCGATCATTTATATCTTAAGATCGATATTCGGAATCTGACATTAATGTCTTATTATGAATTGAATTATTTAGATTCAGCAATATCTGCAATTGATTCATTCAAACATTTTATATCTTCAAACAAATCTTTATCTGATCATTTCAAAGAAAGTAATATCAGATTTGCCAATTCTCTAAACTCACTGATTCTCTTCAAGGAAAAAGATCAGAAAGAAAAACTTGCAGATCTGAAGATCGATCTCATTCCATTCAAAGGCGAAAGAAGGATTAACTGGCTTATGGAAAAGATTGATGAAGTAATTTAGAATTTTGTTATTATTTTTCAGGATAATACTTCTTAAAACATTTCTCCTTTTTTCGCATTTGGACACCCAGGCTTTGAATTGAATTCTAAAAGAATTTGTATGAATATTTGTCCGAATCCGAAGGGGGTCTTATGTTTATGAAAAATGTTCCATTATTTTTCCAACCCCGAAGTAATACGTTTTAATCTCAAAAAAACATCTTAAATTCAAAATCTAAATTTTTTCATTCAAACAAATTATACTTTTTATTTTCTAATCTATT
>DAORRV010000060.1:17312-22804 GCA_035443185.1 Ignavibacteria bacterium
AAAAAAAATCTGATCAAAAACCTGCTTAATAAATATTCAGTCTGAGAAGATTGATAATTTATTTATTTCAAATTCAAAGTTTTATCATCACATCATCATTACTTTCCATTTTTTGAATGTCTCATATTTAACCTGTTTTCTAATAAAGTCCACAGGTTTCAAATATACTTTTCTCTAATATGACATTACTTTTTCAAATATTATTCTTTGTCAGAAAAATTAGTAATTCATAATTTTGTACAAGTTATTTAAAATAAATTTAAAAAAACTAAAAACTAATAAACAAAATGAAAAAAAAGAAACTAATTTACATGCTGTTATTAATATTCATCGGGGTATTAAATTTTGAAAATTCCAATGCTCAGATGTTTTGGAATAAATCCTGCTATTTCGAAGGAAATTCAAACAGTTACATAAGTACAGAGGATTCTCCAAATCTGAATATTACTGGAAGTTTTACAATCGAAGCATGGATCAATCCTGAAGTTGCCGGAGTTACACAAACTTTAATCCGAAAAAGAGAAGGACTTGATAATTCGGGATACTCAATGTATTTATTTAACGGAAGAGTTGCTATCAGAACAAACTCTATTACCCGCCTTGTCGGTAAGACTGTTATCCCTGCAAATATATGGACGCATATAAATGTCACTTACAATAATTTTACTAATGAATTTTATATGTCGATTAACGGTCTGGTAGATACTTCAACTATCAAGGCAGGAGCTGCGCCTTTGACTAATACAGATTCACTTTTTATTGGAAATGGAAATGATGGTCCATTTAATGGAATATTGGATGAAGTCAGAATATGGAAAGAAAGTCGGAGTTCAGGAGAAGTTGCATCGCTTATGAGAACATCACTTGGTACATCTTCAGGTGTATATTCAAAACTTGTATTATCTCTGACTTTTCAGAACAGACATTCCGATGGAACCATGGGAAACGTATTCAGTCTGAAAGACTGGTCCGGTAATTCCAATATTTTTTATAACAGGGGAATCTTTAATCATAATCTTAGCAGCAGACCATCTACCACAATTTTTACAAATCTTAGTGCAAATCTGGATGGTAATAATGATTACCTGGCAGCAGCTGATGAAAGTTCCTTTTCACCGACTGCTGTATTTACACTTGAAGCATATGTTTATCCAAAGTCATTCAGTATCGGTGAAGTGATCATTCATAAAGGATTGGATAACGGATTAGTTACAAATTATGGATTAAGATTAAATCAGGGTAATGTAGTAGCATATATAAATAATCAGGTCAATCTTATTTCACAGAATAGTATACCATTAAATAAATGGACTCATCTGGCATATGTTTATAATACAATTTTCGGGACAAATTTATTATATGTAAATGGAGTTTTAACAGATTCTGCAAGCAGCAATACCGGTCTTGTCACCAATGGCAATGATTCATTTTATGTAGGAGGTACTATTGCTTTGCCTGATTTTAACGGATACATAGATGAAGTAAGAATTAAATCTGCAATAAAAAATTACAGTGAGATCAATCAGTTTTTGTACAAATCAATAGATGAGTCGAATGATCTCAACGGTACTGAACTGGTTTTTAATCTTGACGGAGGTACTCTTTCAAATGTTGGTTTAGCTATTGATTTAAAATTCAGGAACGATGCAGAATTTGGAAATCCCGGTACTTCATATGATATACCGGTTTCACCACTACATCGTGCAGATAATATAGATTTCAATGAAGGATTTATTTTGAAAAACTCAGACAGGAGAATTCCGGGAGCAGGTACTTCAGGAAATATGACTGATGATTCTTTATATGTATATCAAAATGATATAATAAATGACATCAATGTCTTTGTAGCACTTAATCATAAAAATGAAAATTCCCTTTCGATTACACTGGTCTCACCAAATGGTACAAGTATAGATCTATATAATAATAATAATAATTTTTTAGGATATAATAACAGTATAGTTACAGTATTTGATGATGAATCCAATTATTTAAATTCAAATAACACTTATGTTTCTTTTGAACCATCAATAAAGCCGCAGTCAAACATAAATTCTGCATTTTCGGGATTGTCGAGCTTCGGATACTGGAAGCTTTTAGTAAATGATAATTCTCCCGGAGATACTGGGAGACTTGTAAGCTGGGGAATTCAGATCAATGAAAGTGTAAATAAAAATTTCAATCTGAATTCAACTTCAATAATTCAGGGATTTTATAATCCTTTGACTAATACTTCAGTCAGAGATACAATGCAGATCAAGTTAAGAAAATCTACTTCACCTTATATTGTAATAGATTCCGCCAAAAGCTTTTATTTGCCATCTGGATTTTCAACTTATACTTTTAAAAATGCTGTAGCCGGTACCCCTTATTACTTACAGTTAAACCATCGCAATTCGATCGATACATGGAGCAGTAATTTTATTACATTTGAAGCATTGTCAGGTCAGAGTAATTATAATTTTACGTTTAATTCAGCTCAGGCATTTGGAAATAATCTGATACAGGCAGATACTTCACCTCTCAGATTTGCTCTATATAATGGTGATGTAAATAAAGATGGAATTGTAGATGTGACTGACAATTCATTGGTCGACAATGATGCATTTAATTTTAATACAGGTTATATAGTCACAGATCTTACCGGAGACAATGCAATTGATCTATCGGATGCAACAATAGTAGACAATAACGCCTCAATGTTTATAAGTAAGATCACACCTTAAATTTCATTTCATTTCCATTCCCTCACGAAAAGTTTTTTCATTTGTGAGGGAATGGAATCCTTTTTAACACTGTCCAAAATATTTATAATATTATTCAGCCGTTGTTGGAGTTCCTAAAAATTTTGATAATTTTAGTGTGCCGAATAGATTTGAGATGCTTTGACCCTGATTAATATTATGTTGATTGTTGAAAAATTGGGATAAGGAGATCCGAGAAAATTAAAATAACCTGAATGACTTGTACATTTCATAATCCTTTGAATTACGACTCCGGCAAAGTCTCAAATGATCTCGGGAGTCTCCGCCGGGATTAAAATCTGCTTAAAATTATATTTAGTATTGTATTTGTAAATTACTGTAACTACTTTTACATACATGACGTATGTAAAAATCATTTTAACATGAAAAGAACAAAGCAGGAAGCAGAGCAGACAAAGAATGAATTACTTGATGTTGCTTTCAAAGAGTTTTTGGAAACCGGTTATAATGAATGCAGACTGGAAGATATCGCAGCAAAAGCAGGCGTTACCAGAGGAGCATTATACTGGCATTTTAAAAATAAGGATGATCTGCTCGATTCACTGATCAGTCAAAAAGATATTGAATCAAATAAAATTGCTGATGAAATTGCCGGGTCAGATGATGAGCCTTTTGAGAAGTTAAAAAAGTTTGTTAATCTGAATTTTCCAGATCTGTCGGGAGGCAGGAAAGAAAAGAATTATGTCAAACTGAAAGTTGAACTTTACAAACATTTCAATGAAAAAGGGGACAAGAATAAGAGTGCTGAAAAATTTACGGCACATTGTAAAAAGTTTATTGAGCAGTGTAAATCAAGAGGTGAGATAAAAGATGAAATAGATCCTGCAGATGCTGCTAATACAATAATGATAATATGTGCAGGTTCATATATAAGATTTAATTCTATACAATCAAATAAGAGGGCAATTAAATATTCAAAAAAACTTGCACTCGATTATCTATATTTAATACATAAATAAAAATATGAAAAAATTAATTCTGCTATTGTTTATCTTCGCAATTGAAATCTCTCTGTCTGTCGGCCTTAAGGCAGCAAATTTTGACAGTACTTTTGCCGAACAGCTTCAGCAACGTATCAATCTGTTAAAGACAAATAACAATCTCGTTGGAATATCTGCTGCTGCTTATGTACCCGGGCAGGGGATGTGGACAGGTTCATACGGAATCTCATCTTCAGACAGTGACAAGATCACAACGGAAATGGTTTTGAATTCCGGAAGTGTTGCCAAGAATTTTATGGCAACTATTATTCTTATGCTGGCTGAAGCTGACAGCCTGAATCTTTCAGATACACTTGGACAATGGCTGTCACCTTATAATAATATTCCGGGTAATATAACTATCAAACAGCTTCTGGATCATTCAAGCGGTATTTATAATGTAACTGACAATCCTGCATTTATTTCTGCTATTAATTCTAATCTAAACAGATTATGGACGATTGAGGAAGTACTCGAAGGCGGTTATATACTAAGTCCTTATTTTCTTCCGGGTGCAGCTTTTAGATATTCCAACACAAATTATATGATCCTTGGATTAATAATAAAGAAAATAATGAAGACTACTCTGGCTGAGCAATTCAAAGAAAGATTTTTTAAACCATTCAGTCTGAATGAAACTTACTTTGAATTTGATGACACTGTTAAAAGTCCATTTGCTCACAACTGGGCTGACTTTACCGGATCAGGAGTCAGACAGGATGCCTTTCATATTCCCACGACATCTATAAACAGTTCAACAATTGGAGCCGGAGGCGTGGTCAGCAGACCTGAAAATTTGGCAAGATGGCTGATTGCACTTTTTGAAGGTCACATTTTAAATGCTAACTCAATGACGCAGATGCTTACTTTCAGAAACGTCAGCATAGCCGGTGGAAACGGATATGGCTTAGGGGTGATCCGATACAATGTTCCGGGAAATGTATGTTACGGACATGGCGGAAATATATTTGGATATTCCACTGTGGCAATCTATGATCCTGTTGACAGTATATCAATCGCTGTTATGATCAATAATGATGTCAATGCCGGACCTATTGGAATTAATTTTATGAGTTTTGTAAAGCAGAATAATCCTGTCAGTATTTCTGAAATATCAGACGCAATACCGGAAAAATATACACTTGAACAAAATTATCCAAATCCTTTTAATCCTGTTACAAATATAAATTTCAGTATTCCCCATAGAAGTTTTGTGAAGATTACAGTATTTGACATTCTTGGAAAAGAAATTCAGAATCTGATCAATGAAGAACTTAATGAAGGTAACTTTAAAATCGATTTTAACGGAAGCAGTTTACCTTCCGGAATTTATTTTTATAAAATTGAAACTAATGATTTTGTACAGGTCAGAAAAATGACATTGTTGAAATAATTTTAACATCCGGCAGATTCCCAAATATTCTTGGGAAACTCTGCCGGGAATGAAATTTGTAATTCATAAACTGGCATAGCCAAAACCAAAAGGAAATATAAAACAGTTACTGCTCCTCACCTTTGTCCAAAGAGGAGGCTGGGAGGGCTTTGTAAAATTAGTTTATTTTGACTACACAATTTTTGGTGTTAAATTTTTGCAGTTTGTTGTTTGTTATTTCCTTCTGCAAGAAACCCCTTCACTCCCCCTTTTTTAAAAGGGAATTACTTTTGAATTATTCTGAAACGTGCTGTTTGAAATTTTGAATTCATTTCTAAAAAATTAATTAAAAATTTTCTTACCATTTTGCGATTA
>DAORRV010000061.1:0-22574 GCA_035443185.1 Ignavibacteria bacterium
TTATCATTTATCATAGTCGAACCGTTCATGACTTGTTCAAATGTGATAACAATGTCGGACGATTTGATAACACTGTTTGCGTTCAAGGGAGGGGAGACGGAATTTATGAACTGGTTAATTGGTGTGGAGAATATTTCAGATGAAGTCAATAAGGAAAATATTGTAACTAAAATTATTTTTGTAAAGTTTTTCATGATATTTTTATTTATAAATTTTTTTAAAAAGTAATTTAAGGATGAATTGTGCTTACTGAATTATTTGAGTTATTATCTGCGATTGTTGCATCTGCAATATCTACTTCTCCATCTCCATTTAAATCTGAATTTACATATCCTGAAACAGAATTAGAGATATCATTATCTATTAAAGAAAGATCTGTAAGATCAATGGCATCATCATTATTAACATCTCCTGAGAAAATACAATAAATTCCGCTTTTAAGAACAACATTTCCGCCATAAGCTTCAAAGTAACTTGTTATAAAATTATGTTCAGCATCAATTCCGTTACAAACAGAAATGGCACTATCACTCCATGTTTCAAGTGAATTTCTTCCATATATAGCCAAATAATAATTTCCCGGATCTACATGTGGAAAATTGAAATTTCCCAGAAAAGTTACGGAATCTATGACAGACTTTATTGAGGCGGCTAATCCGTAAGGTGAAGTGGAATTTCTTAATTCAGCAGTTAATGTGTCCCTTAAATTATGTTTTCCGGTTCCGGTGTTTAAAAAGCCCTCGACTGCACAATATATATTAACATTTGAAGAAGGACGCCATTCATTTAAATCATCTAAACTCATTTTAGATAAATATATACTAAAATATTTTCCATTCTTTATAGTATCGTTTGGATATGAGCAATAATTGGTAGTATAATATTGAGAATGGTGCAAAGTACTTTCAATTGAATAAAAATATACTGAATCCTGAACTACCGTACCAACGGCAAATATCTGCTTTATTGAATCATGTAATGCTATAATCGGCTGCCTGTTATTTGTTCTGCACCAGTCCACTCCATTATCAGACCAGACTAATTCAACATCAACTGTATATTGTAAAGTATTTGCAAATGAGGGATGAGGATTGTTTTCACCACCATTATCTCCAACTCTGTACATTCCAATTAATCCCCACCAGTCTTTACCATTTCTGAAAACCTGCATGTAATATATTTGAGTCCTGTAATCAGGTGAAGTACTGTTTAAATAATAATCAGTAGTATCAACTTCAAGGATTACATTTCTTGCACTCCAGGCTGAAGAACTTCCAAAATATCCATCGTTTTTCATTAATGCTATTTTCCTGACTCCAGTTCCAAATGAAACGCAAGTTGGTGGATCTTCTCCATTACAACAAGATGGTTCAATATGATAAGGTCGAACATAACCCCAATATTCATGTTCTTCTTCATTCCAGATAAAAGATTTATCTTCGCCAAGTTCCATAACACTATCACTTCCTGTAAAATTGAATCCTCCATCAATTGATTGAGATTTAACCATATAAGATTTCTTGTTAAGACCTGTAGTCCATTTTCCAAAAGATAGATAATGTTTTGAAGAATCAGGATTGTAGATTATTGTTTCATGTGATAAAACTGATACTGATTGAGTATCTGTCCAAGTTATTCCATAATTTGTAGATCGAGCGAGATAATGGTGTACTTTAGTAATATTATTTTCCTTTCTTACTCTTACATAATACATTTTAAAAGTATCTTGACCAACATTATCCTCATAGATTATTGGCATATAAAGGAAAAATAGTCTATTGCCTTCACCGTTGTTAGGAATCACTGCTGTTGGATAACGTGTCGGGTAAGTAAGCTGAGCAAGGGATTGAGCAGGGTTTATAAGACTAAAGCAAGCAAGCAAGCAAGCAGATTGAAAGGTAGCAATTAGGTTTTTCACAATTTCTCCTTTATTAATTTTTTTAGAAAGTAAATACTATATTTTTTAAAGTCAAGACACGGAACAGGGTTCAATTCGGAATTACGAATTTTGAATGAGGAATTATGGGAATGTTGGCTAAGTATTACATTCGGAGATGACCCAAAAGGTACCTCCCCCCACTTTCGCGTGAATGACAGTGTGGATGTTTTCAATGTTCAATGTGCAATTTATAATGTTCAAATTACAGTGTTCAATGTTCAATTTGCAGTGTTCAATGTTCAATTTGCAATGTATAATGCGCATTGTATAATTTTCAATTTAAAATGTAATTATAAAATTTTATTTTTTATAATTTATTAACTATTAACTATTAACTATTAACTATTAACTATTTCTCCCATTCATGTCTGCGCATCACAAAATGATAATGATCTATATATTCTCCATTTAGAAAATTATCTCTCTTCAGAATCCCCTGATTAAAATAACCGACTCTCGCCGGTACATTCTGACTGGCAGTATTATTTACATCGCAGATTATGTTGATTCTTTTGACATTAAAATTATCAAAAGTATGATCAGTAAGCGCTTTGCATGCCATGGTCATAATTCCTTTTCCCATATATTCCTCTCCAAGCCAGTAGCCGATCTCGGTCACATTTCTTACATAACTGATTTCTACAAGACCGATCAATCCTGTAATTTTATCTTTATATTTGATCACTGTCTGCATGCCGGTTTTGTTTTTATACTGCTCAGTGGAATTTTTTATAAACATCAAAGTATCCTCTTTTGACTTTGTATATTTTACCCATGGCAGCCACTTGTCGAGATACAGTCTGTTTCTTTCGGTTAGTTCAAATATCTCCGGAGCGTGAGATTCATTTAATAGTTCCAGATGAAGTTCACTGTCAATTTCAATTATCATTTCTTATTTATTTTGAATGCCTTTTTGATTCTCGTAATTCCTGATCACCATAGAACTGAATTTTTTGAATCCAAATTTCTTATAAAACTTTTGCTGCTCCTCATCACACACCACATCTATCATGTAAAAATCTTTTAGTAATATTTTCATCCTTCTTACAAGTTCAGTACCAATGCCTCTTCCCTGATATTCAGGTAATACTTCAAGTAAAGGAATATATGCCGAAAGAACTTTGTCGCTTACTGCGTTAATAAATCCAATGACTTTGTTGTCATCCATTGCGATCACTATAAAGTCACTGTTCTTAAGAATCTCAAGATGTTTATTCTTATCCGGATATTTTTTCCATCCGGCAAAAAATCCTTCAAGCATTTCGGGAGTTATGTTTTTTAAATTTTCTGAATAAACAATCATTTTATGTAAATATAAAAGTATACATGAGATAAATTGGTAACTAAAATTAATTTTTTTTATATTAGAATATTATTTTACAATTATAAAACCCGCCTGTGTAAAATTACCGATAAAAATTTATGAGTAATTGCTAAAATAAAATTTCCTTGTTTGAGAAATTTGTATTTTTCAAATTTCGAGTTGGAAATTTTATAGCAATTACGAAATAAATTTCGGTAATTTTACACCGCGGGCGACTTTTCTTTGTTACTTTCTTTTGGTCGGGCAAAAGAAAGTAAGTTAAAACCAATAAAACTTGAAAATTGTATATGAACGAATTAGAAAATTATGAATGAGTTTTCACCATAATTAAATATCACTAAATATCATTTAGATTCATCGCCGATTTTATTTAAATATTCTTCAAGTTTATCCGCATGTTTTTTCCCATAATGAGCTTCTACAAAAATCAGATCAAGTGCTCTTTTACTTTTGCCGGGATTTGCTCTTAGTATAGCTCTCTTTGATAACTGAATAGTAAGCGAAGAAAGAGATAAAGCAGTTCTCAGATTTTCGGCAGTACTCTTCTTTCTTAACTTCTCAATTAAGATCTTCTCAAATTCAGGGCTTGTATCTTTTGATTGTGTCTTCATATTTTTAAAATACTATAATAATTTATAAATCCGAAAAGAACTCTGAAATTTCTCCGGAAAGTCTTTCGACCGAAACCTTTTCTATCGGATGCGGAGTATCAGGCATCACCAAAAAACTTCCGTTATCCAGACACCTGTACGCTTCCATACTCTCTTCAATACTCACCATTTTATCTCTGTCACCGACACTGATCCTCACTACATTTTTTATTTTGGAAAGATCCTCTTTGGATAAACTATTTCCGTTACCTAAATTGATCATCATCTCCGCTGTCTTTTGCAAAACTATTTTCCAGTCAGCAGGCATATGTCTATCCGATAATTCTTTTGCAAAATCCGGAAGTTTTTCCATTAACTTTTCCGGGTTCAGCATTTTGGATTCCTTAGAAGAACTTTCCGGATTCCAGTCAAACTTCGCCGCAAGTGTAAATATCCTGTTCAGCTTATCGGGAAAATATCTTGCAATATAAATCGCAACATATCCGCCCATACTGTATCCAAAGACATCCGGCTTTTCAAATTTTCCCTTATCCAGTAAGTATAAAACATCTTCTGCAAACAATTTTATACTGAACGGATCTTTCGGAATTTCCTTCCCTCCGTGACCGGAAAAATTCAGTAAAGTAATTCTGAAATTGTCTTTAAGACTGTCTGCAAGTTTCTCAAGCTGTACACTGGAACCAATTGCACCGTGCAATAATATCAGATCCCGCAAAATTAAAAATTAAAAATTAAAAATTATTAATGAATTTTGTAAAATTTCTTTCTCCTGTCTTTGTAAAGATTGTTTTCAGGATTGATAAATTTATCAGAAGCAATTTTTGGATCAATGTTAACGATCACACATTCCTCTTTATTTTTAGAACCCGTATGAATGTATTCTCCTTTTGGTGAAACGATCACACTCTGACCTGTGAAAAATATTTCACCGTCTTTCTTAATGTCTTTCCCAATCCTGTTTGCCGTGATAGTAAAGATATGATTTTCGAGTGCTCTTGTAAACATAGCGCGCTGGCAGTACTGCATTACAAGATTTGACGGATGACACAATATCTGTACTCCCTGTAAAGCCAGTGTACGTGCTGTTTCAGGAAATATCCAGTCAAAGCATATCATCATTCCGATCTTTACTTTTTCCGAACTCTTCAAAGTAATATCATTTGATCTTAGCGGAAGATCACCGGGTGTAAACCATTTTTTTTCAGTATTGAATAAATGAATTTTTCTATATGTCACTATCTTTCCATCCGGATAAACGAGTATAGATGAATTGTAAAATTTGTTGCCGGATACTTCACAAATACCTGAAACTATATAGCATTTATTTTTACTGCAAATTTCCTGTAATGCTTTACAGAATTTTCCATTTGGTATTTCTTCAGAAAGCTCGGCCAGTTCTTTTTTATCAGAGAAAAGATAACCTGAATTTGCAAGTTCGGGAAGAACCAATAGATCAAATTTATTTTTTCCGATAAGTGAATTAATTTTTTTAATGTTAAAATCTACATCACCGAATTTTGGTCTGAACTGTAAATAACCTGCTCTCATTATAACTGCTGTTTTTTTATTTTAAAAATTATGAACCATGGCTTATGAGTAAGTGTCTCATAAGCATCCGGAAATTTTTCTTTGCATTCGGATACAGGCATAGGTTCAGCTAACTCTTCTATCACAAATTCTGATTCCATTATTAGATTAAAAATATCACTCAAAGACCTTCTGTAAAAATCCATTTTAATATTATATGACGGCCATTCATCTGTCAGTAATTCAGTTTCAAAATAATTTCCCTCCGAATGAAATGAAAAATCCATAAAGGGATGATGAGTAGAAAATACCATACAGCCATCTTCTTTTAAAATTCTGTTACATTCACTTAAAAAAAGTCTCAGGTTTTTGAGATAATGAATAGTAAGAGAAGAAACAATTATATCAAATTCTTCATCTTTAAATACATCAAGTGGTTCGTTCAGATTTAATTCTAAGACACGGGCTTTATTTTCTACTCTGTCATTTGTGAGCCGGATCATTTCGCTGCTGTAATCTACAGCAGTGATGAAAGCTCCTTTATCTGCAAGAAAAGAAGCCAGTACGCCGGGTCCGCATCCTGCATCAAGAATTTTTTTCCCAACAGGATCACCGATCAAAGAAACAACTGCCGGTCTTTCATATAATGCATTATGAGAATTATATTCAATTTTATTTGAATAGCTTTCAGCAAATTCTTTGTCATTATAAATATTATGTGAAAGCTGATTTGCATCAGTTGTAATCGATTTTTTTTCTCTGTCCAAAAATTAAGCATAAAATTAATATTTCTAAATTATATTATATATTATAAATTATCAATCAAACAATTATAACTTATTAATGTATGACAGAAAAGATCAATAAATCAGAAGAAGACTGGAAAAAGGAGCTGACTCCGGAGCAGTATCATGTAACCAGAGAGAAGGGTACAGAAAGACCATTCACCGGAAAGTATTATACATTGGATGATGACGGTATTTACAAATGCATCTGCTGCGGAAATCTTCTGTTTGACTCTAAAGCCAAGTTCGATTCCGGATGCGGCTGGCCAAGCTATACCGAGCCTTTGAATGAGGACTCAGTAATTTATGAAGAAGATACAAGCCACGGCATGGTAAGGACAGAAGTCAGATGCGCAAAATGCGATGCTCATCTGGGACATGTATTTGATGATGGTCCGGGTCCGGAAGGTGCTAGATTTTGTATTAATTCTGTATCGATTGATTTCGATAAAAATGCTGATTCTGAAAAATGACTTGCATTAAAATCCGAATATTCTAAACTTACAGCCAATTTAATTTGACTTGAGACAAATTCTTAAAAATATAACGTGTATTTCACTTTCATTGATTTTGTTTTTACATATCAATTTTATAGGATTATACTATTCTCTTTATTCAATAAATAAAAAAGAGCTTGTAGAATCTGTCTGTGAGAAAAAAAATGACAGCTGTGAAGCAAAGTGTTTTCTTGAAAAAAAAATAAATGAAGAGAATGATGCAGATGCAAAAAGTAATACACCCGTAAAAGAAATGAAATTAAAGGTCTCAGAGTTTATAGTTTCAGGTGTTACAATATTAAACAGTCCAATAAATATTTCCGATCAATTAATAAATAATTCTCAAAAATATTCTTCCGGGTACCCGCAGTTAAAGTTCGATCCACCAAAATCTTAATCTTATTTTAAATTTATCGATTTAGTCAGGCAGAAAATATTTCCTGACTGTTAATTATATATTAATTAAAAATAATTTCTTAAAATGAAAATAAGAATAATTTCCTCAATATTTGTAATCGTATTATTTGCTACAGTTTATTATTCCTGCAGTGATGACACAGTAAGTGTTGCTCCTGATCCACCTGTAACAGTAGATCTGGTAAAAATAGATTCAGGTTATGTGCCCGGAGCATCAGCTATAATGTCTTTTTATGCTGAGGATTCTCTAAAACTCGGTTACAATAAAATTTATATTGTATTATATGACTCAGCTACACATTTCTCTATCACAAATTCTCATGTTGAATTTTTACCGGTGAATCATGGACATTCCGCACCTGTAGAAAATCCGGGCGAAACTGCAATTGACGGGAAATTTCCGGGAGCAATTGTTTTAACCCAGGCATTTCCTAACGGTGATCTACACTGGCATTTTAATTTCAGAGTGCATAATCATCAGGCTCAGGGAGAGCCTGAAGGTGAAGTCGAATTTGAAGTACCAAGAATTCTGGATAATCCGGACAGGTTTAAATCTATCATAATGCCTGACAGTACAAAACTTTATGTTTCGTATATAACTCCGAAAACCCCGGTTACCGGACTGAATGATTTTGAATTCGTAATTCACAAAAATGAACCTGAACTTTTTCCTTATGACGGATCTTATACAATCACTTCTACACCTGAGTTTTTGTCAACCGGACATATGAGCGGAAATAATGTTACTCCTTCTCATACTTCGCTCGGACATTATAAAGGTGTAGTGAATCTTGACCAAAGCGGAGCATGGAGATTAAAGATCAGACTGACGAAAAATACACTGTCGTATGATACATTTTTTGATATAACGAATTAATAATAAATTATGAAATATATTCTAACTGTATTATTGTTATTTACTATTAGCTCTGCTGAACTTTATGCTGAATGTCTTTGCAAAAACACCGGCTTAAAAGTATCATCTCCTAAAAGGCTGTCTGATATAAATGATGTAAATTTTATAAATGAATTAAATGACAGGAGTGATGTTCAGGAAACCGGTTGTGACCTGTGCGGATGCTTTATGGGACTTGATCCGAATTACAGTGACAATCAGATCGGTGTAAGATATAGTTCTTTTAATTTTTTTGGAGCGGATGGAGAATTGATCGTTCCCGAATCGGAACCTCAGACAGATCATGAAATCGAGCCGGGAGTTGAGTATGCCGAGTATTACAGAAACATTGAACTATTCGGAAGATATTACATTACTCCAAAGATCAGATTATTTTTCAACATACCTTTCTCGTTTAATGAAATTGATAAATTGCAGTTGAACGGAATGGGAGATGCAAAAGTATTTGCTCAGTATCAGCTTTATAATACTGATATGGTTCGCGAAACAAATTTCTGGCAGAGATTTTTTATGGGTGCGGGAGTTAAAATTCCTACCGGTGTTTATAATAAGCAATTGGTTTACGGAATTATAGACCCGCATTTTCAGCCGGGTACAGGAGCCTTTGATCTGCTGCTTTCTGCAAGTCATCTTATGAAATTTGAAAAACCCGGTATAGGATTTGGTACTGATATATTTTATACCGTTAACGGTGAAAATAAAAACGGTTACAGATTTGCAAATCAGTTTAACGTAACTTTTTCAGGTTTTTATCAATTCGAAGCTACAGATTTTACATTCATTCCTCATGCAGGAATATATTTTGAAACTGCAGAAAGAGATACACAGGATGATGTTTCTGTTAATTCCAGCGGAGGTACTGCATTCTTTGGAACAGGTGGGCTAGATCTATATTATTCAAATTATTCTCTGAATTTTACTATTCAGCTTCCAATCACACAAAATCTATATGGACTGCAGCCACAGAATGATCTGAGATTCTTTATTGGCACATCTTATTCTTTCTGATCCGGGTAATTCTAAAATACCGTATTATTTTTTAAAAAATATAATGCGGTATTTTTTATTCTCCGTCAGGCATTTCCAGTGATTTGATATCTTCTATCGAACTTCCGGCCAGACCTTTTATTGATCCAAACATCGAAGATGTACTTAACAAAACTTTTCGGATCTGTTTTTCTCTGGAGCTCCATATTTTTTCCATTGCAATTTTTTCTCTGTTCAGATCTGTCTGCATGTTTGAGAATCCATCCACTATTGTCTCGACCTGCTGTCTGAATTCACTGCTCGTAAGATAGCTGTACAGCATTTCCATCTTGTCGCCTTTGTTAACATTCACTGATCTTACTGCATGTGTTCTGAGAAGCATCTCGCGAAATACAATAGACAGACTTTTTATCTCAGAAAAACTGCAGATCCAGATACCCTGCTTCTGTCCGAATCTGTCCATATCCTTTGGCATGGTCTCAGTTACTATGACAGCAATGTCAGCCTGCTGTTTGATCTGATCATCTTTAAGTTTTTCAATCCACCCTTCACTGAAATTTTTTGTCCTCTTACTTTCATAAATAATCTTGCCGCATTCCTGCTGAAGATTATTTATTACAAGCTGAACAGCATCAGCACCTTTCTCGCCTTTCTTCACTTCTATTATCTTATCAAAAGGAAAAGTGTTCTTCAGAAAATCCTCTATAGCAAGTTCCTGAACTTCACCCTGAAGCTGCATTGAACCCTGCTCAGCTTTTTTCTTTAATTCATCGATCATTTTTTTCTGATCATCAAGCTGCTTTTCATATTCTCTCTGTCTTAATTCATTTTTTTCCTGCTCCTTTTTTATTGTCTTTTCCTCAACCATCTTTAACTGATCAGCCATTTGTTTTTCCATTTCCAGTTTAAGCTGTTCTTCTTTTTCATTAAGCTCTTTTTCTTTATTTTTAAATTCAACTTCCCTTACTTTCATTTCCGAAAGCTCTTTATTCTGATCTTCCAATCTTTTCTCAAATTCCATTTTCTTTAACTCACTCTTTTCCTGCTCTCTTTTCTGAATCTTTTCCTCTATCATTTTTTCTCTGTCGAGCATTTGTTTTTCGAGATCGATCCTGAGCTGTTCCTCACTGTCCTTCAGCTCTTTTTCTTTATTCTTAAACTCAATCTCTTTTTTCTTCATTTCTGAAAGCTGTTTTTTCTGTTCTTCTAATTCTCTGTCATATTCCATCATTCTTATCTCATTTCTTTCCTGCTCAGCTTTCACAGCTTTTTCACGGATCTCTTCCTCTTTTTCAAGCATCATCTTCTTCATGTCAATTTTCATATGCTCTTCTTTTTCTTTCAGCTCTCTTTCTTTATTAAGCAGATCCACCTCTTTCATTTTATACTGCTTGTTTTCTTTCGACTTAATATCAACATCCTGTTTGAGTTTCACCATTTCAAACTCAAGCTCTCTTTTTGCTGCAAACTCGGCTTCTTTAACAAGCTTTCCTCTTTCCTGAATCAACTTTCCCCTGATGATATCATCTTGTTCTTCAATAAGTCTTTTGACTCTTAGCTTCTCAGCATCAACTTCTTCTTTCTTTATATTTAACTGCTGTACCTGACGGGATAATTTTTCGTCATAATCCTTTTTAATATCTTCCTCAGCTTTCTGTTTGAAAACTTCGTCCACATCAATGTCTACGCCGCAGTTAGGGCAGTTAATTTTTGTTTTACCCATAATAAAATTAATTTGTTTGTTACTTTTTTTCAAATTTAAAAATTTTTGTTTTAAATGTTTATCAATTATGAATATTCATAATTATCCTTTTAATAAATTTTTTGCTTCGGTCAGTCTTACTTTATCATCTGTATTATTTGTGTTTACTTCTATTACTAGTCTTTCTTTTTCAGGAGATATTGTATATTTCCTTGAACGGTCATTCGAAATTCTTTCAATAAGGTCACTATAAAAACTGCTTTCAAATATCATATTGTCTTTATCCTGAGGAAAGTGGATTGAAATAGTTTTGTCTCTGATTACCACTTTTTCAATACCGAGTTTAGTAGCTGCAATTTTAAGATCAATTATCTTCAGCAGATTTTCCACGTCATCGAGATAATCACCAAATCTGTCTCTTAGTTCCAGACTGATCATTTCCAGTTCTGACTGATCATTTATTTCATAAAGTCTTCTGTAAATATTAAGCCTCTCTGTGTCATTGCTTATATAATCCTTAGGTATCAATGCATTGATATCATTTTCAATAAGAGAATGTTTTTCCTCAAGTTTCTTTTCAATACTTTCATTGATCTTTTTAAGTGATTCCTCACTTTTAAAAAGATCTTTGAATTCATTTTCTTTAAGTTCGAGAACTGCTTCTTCTATAATACTGATGTACATATCAAATCCCATGTCCTGTACAAACCCGCTCTGAGCTTTGCCGAGTAAATTACCGACACCTCTGATCTCCATGTCCCGCATTGCAAGATTAAATCCTGAACCGAGATCAGTAAATTCTTCAATCGCCTGAAGCCGCTTGACCGCAGTCTTTGTTATCTTGCCTTCAGGAGGAACTATCAAATAAGAAAATGCCTGAACATCACTTCTGCCTACTCTTCCGCGAAGCTGATACAATTCTGCCAAACCGAATTTGTCTGCATTGTTTATTATAATAGTATTAACGTTTGGAATGTCCAGACCGGATTCAATAATCTTTGTACAAAGTAAAACATTTAATTTTTTTTCAATAAATCTGATCACAATATCCTCAAGTTCCTTACCGTCCATCTGACCATGAGCAATACCGATCTTTGCTTCAGGGACATAAGTCTTAATAGTATCACCAAGTTGATGTAGATTTTTAATCTTATCATTTACAAAATAAACCTGTCCGCTTCTGTTAATTTCCGTCCTGATCAGTCCTGCAATATTACTCCAGTCGAGTTTAATAATCTCTGTGATGATCGGTTTTCTGTTCTTTGGGGGAGTATTAATAATTGAAAGATCTCTCGCACCAAGCAGAGAAAAATTTAAAGTTCGGGGGATCGGAGTTGCGGTTAGTGTTAATGTATCTACATTTGGCTTAATACTTCTTAGCTTTTCTTTTGCCTTTACGCCGAATCTCTGCTCTTCATCAATTATCAAAAGTCCGAGATCTTTGAATGCAATATCCTTTGAAAGTATTCTGTGAGTACCGATGAGAATATTTAGTTTGCCTTCCAGAAGTTTTGCAAGAATTTTCTTCTGCTCTTTTGCAGACTTGAGTCTTGTGATGTTATCCACTTCCACAGCAAATGACGCCAGTCTGTCTCTGAATGTATTGTAATGCTGAACAGCAAGAATTGTAGTTGGTACAAGAATAGCAACCTGTTTATTTTCGAGCACTGCTTTGAATGCAGCCCTGACGGCTACTTCGGTTTTACCAAATCCAACATCACCGCAAACGAGTCTGTCCATGGGGTTTTCTGATTCCATGTCAGTCTTTGTATCTACTGTAGCGCTGTATTGGTCAGGTGTATCTTCATACATAAAATTTGCTTCAAGCTCTTTTTGCCAATGAGTATCTGACGAAAATTTATGTCCCGTTTCAGATTTTCTTTTTGCATAAAGTAAGATCAGGTCTCTTGCAATGTCCATTACCTGTTTCTTTGTCCGGGCTTTGAGCTTATCCCATTCACCTCCGCCAAGCCTTGTCAGCACAGGCACATGACCTTCTGATCCTGAATATTTTTTGATCAGGTTAATGCTGTTCAGATTCAGAAAAAGTTTATCATTACCATTATAGGAAAGGACGGCTACTTCCTGATGACTATTGCCTACAGTAATTTTTTTTAAACCTGAATAAACTCCGATACCAAAATCTCTGTGAACTATAAAATCTCCGTAAGTAAGTTCCTTAAGTTCATTGAAAGTAAGACCTTTGAATTTCTGTTTCCGCTTTTTAATTTGTTTAAAATATCTGCCAAAGATCTGATGCTCTGTATAAATAAGTATTTTTGATTCCTGATATATAAATCCATAATGAAAGGATTCGGGTATGACAGTGAATTTATTTTTTATAGTAAAATTTTTGTCAACAGTTATCTTGGATCTGTCAGAATCTGCATCTTCATGATGAATAAAGTCATCCTGCTCCATTACAGATTCATCTTCAAAGTCTTCTATCAGCTCTTTTATCCTGTCAGCCTGCCTTTCATCGGAAGTCATAATAAATGCTTTGTATCCATTTTTTATATTTTCATATAGATTCTGATAAAGCAGCTTTAAATTCGAATGAAAATCAGGCTGGGTTTTTGAACCGAAGTTAATGTTAATTTCTGTTGATGAATTATTTTCACTGCTTTGATGCGGGTCACTTCCTGAAAATGCAGTTATGTGTATTTGTTTATGTTTATCTAAAATGGATAATATTTTTTCATCTTTAATCTCACTCAAAGTAATTTCAGGTTGATCAATTATCAGCATCGCATCATCCGGAAAATAATCTGTGATATTTTCAGTCAAAGGGATTTCAAGATCTTCTTCGGTAGATAAATTCATTCCTATTTTTATAGAATCTACATCCCTTACAGATCTCTGAGAATTCAGATCAAATTCTCTGATTGATTCTACAGTATCTCCAAAAAATTCAATCCTGACAGGCGTATCATGATTTTCAGAAAAAATATCTACGATCCCTCCTCTTACAGAAAAATCACCTTCTGCATCTACAAAATCTTTTTTTTCAAATTTATATTCTAACATAAGTTCAGTCAGTTTCTCAAAGCTGAACTCTTCGCCTTTCTTAATTTCGATTATTGAAGATAAAAATTTATCTTTTGAGATGGTCCTGTCTTCAAGACCGCTGATATGAAGGAATATAATGAATTCGTCCTGACCTGAGAGGTTCATCAGCAGATTAGAAACCGGATCACTTTCATTTGGTCTTCCAGTGTAAGATGTGATATTTCCCGACTCAAGTAAAAATTCAGTATCGTCTTTTATTTTGGAAAGTCTGTCATCGTCATGAGTAATAAAAATTAATCTTTTGGATACGTTATTGTAGAGGTAGTTATTTACCAGCGAAATCAGAGAACCATGAATTCCTCTAAATAAAAATTTCTCTGAATTGAGTTTTTTTATCTCTGAAATTTTTTTAAAAAGGTCAGACTGAAAGACTAAACTTCTGATCTCCTTAATTTGCTCATTCATTTTACTTCTCCGAAACCGTCTTCAAAAAATTCCAGCATTTCATCAGCAAGCAATTCCTCATCTTCACCTTCAAACCTCAGGATCAGTGTAGAGCCTTGTTCTGCTGCAAGAGTCATCACTCCAATTATACTTTTTCCATTCACTTCGTAGTTATCTTTGGATATAAAAAAATCGGCTTTATATTTTGCAGCAATTCTTACTATTGCAGAAGCAGGTCTGGTGTGCATTCCCGCTTTGTTTAAAATGGTTACTTCTTTTTCCAGCATTATATTGTTGTGGCGGTTAAGTAATTTATTATTCTAACTCTGATCCAAAATTTTGTTTTAAAACTTCCTTTCCATAAGCATTCCTGAAAACCATTTTAACCTGTTGCGCGAATTAGTGTCCTTTATGTTATTGAGATATTCATCAGCTTTTAAAGTATAATTTATTATCTCAGCTTTTGCAGATTCTATGATCCCATTTTTAATATATACTTCTTTTACATTTTCAATAATTTCACTTGTGATCCCGAGTTCTGAATTTTGACAGATATCCATTATAAGTCTTTTGTCTGTTTCATTGCTTATGGTCTCTATTGCTTTTATCAAAAGAAAAGTTTTTTTTCTTTCGAGAATATCACCACCAATCTTTTTTCCAAGTTCATTTTCATCAGCCATAATATCAAGCATATCATCCTGAATCTGAAAAGCCAGTCCGATATTTAAAGCAAAATTCTTCAGATTACTCAGCATTTCAGTATCAACATTACCGGTCAAGGCACCGATAGCAGCGGAAGTTTCAAGCATCTTCGCTGTTTTTTTATTTATCATCATTATATATTCATCAAGAGTCACATCATTTCTGTCTTCAAATTCCTTATCATAACTTTGTCCTTCGCATACTTCTATAATGCCTTCTGTAAACGAATCTGCTGTTTCCTTTAATCTTTGAGTATCTGTTTTAAAAAGATATTTGTAAGCAAGTCCTATCAAATGATCACCGGTAAGAATGGCTACATTCTCATTCCATTTTTTATGAATTGTCTGGAGATTTCTTCGGGTGTCTGCATTGTCCATAATGTCATCATGTACGAGTGTAAAGTTGTGCAGCAGCTCAACAGCAACAGCAGCATTTATTGATTTATCAGGATCACCACCTGCTGCTTCGCATGAAAAAATTACAAGAATTGGACGGATCCTTTTACCGCCGCTGCTCAGAAGATAATTGATCGGCTCGTATAAAGTTACCGGCTGTTCATTTTTGATCATGTTAAATAAAATATCATCTATCTTTTTTTTGAATTTCAGATAGATTTGATAATGGTCAGACATATTGGATTAATAAGGTAATGTTGATAGATTGTAATTATTTGAGACTTATAAATGTTAGCCGTAATACATAAATTAGACTTCAATATATAAATTTAAAGCTATTAGTTATATGAAAATACAAAGTAAAGTTAACAGATTATTTATGTCTGTGTTAATGTTGTTTGTTTTAATTCCATTCCTTAGTTTTGACTCTCCGGAAAATAATTCAAAAATAGATCTCGAAGTATTTAGTAAAAATTATGAAGGCCAATTATTAAAATTACTTAATAATCATAAAAACCCGGGTAAAGAACTTCCGGACTGGACTCAGCTCGATCCTGAAATTGATGGATATGAAGGTACCCGTACAAAGTCTTTTTATAAATATCTTAAAACACTTTCCCCTGAACCTGTGAGAAGTGATGTAATAGTTGCAGTGATAGATTCGGGATTTGATATTGATCATCCCGATCTTAATGATAATGTCTGGCAAAATTCAGCCGAAGTTAATGGAGTGAGTGGAATCGATGATGATGAAAACGGATATGTGGATGATTTTAACGGATGGAATTTTTTGGGAAATGCAAAACATCTTCCTTATGAATTTTCAAGAGAATATTTTAGATTGAAAAAACTGAACACACCTGTTTCGGATCCATATTTTATAAAAGTGGAAGAAGAATTTGTAGAAAAGCAGGATGAAATTATGGCTACATATAAAGGATTAAATGAAACACTTATAGAAATGGAAGCTGCAGAAGACGTCCTTAGAAAAAATAATATTACAACTGATCCAAAAAAACTACAGGGCATTTCAATGTCACTTCCGGAAGGAAAGACAAGTGATGCTGCTTCAATAATTCTCGGAGTATATCTTCTTTTTGGAATGGAAAAAGATGATCTTGCAAAAGTAACGGATGAGTATGAGTTAAAAAGTAAAGTACTTTTTGATTCGATAGATGTAAGTGAATTAATCGGTGACGATCCGTTAAAATTAGATGAAACCAATTATGGGAATAATGATGTAACAGAGAAAGATGAAGAGCACGGAACTCACGTATCTGGTGTAATTGCTTCGAGAAAGACGGGTCATGCTCCTTATGCGAAGATAATGTTTCTCAGAGCAGTGCCGAATGAAGGAGATGAAAGAGATAAGGATGTAGGAAATGCGATCCGGTATGCTGTTGATAATGGTGCAAGTATAATAAATATGTCAGCGGGAAAATATTTCTCGCCGTATCCTGAATATGTAGTAGATGCAATTAAATATGCAGAAGAAAAGGGAGTACTGTTTGTGATATCAGCAGGAAATGAAGGAGATGATGTAAAAGACATAGTAAATTATCCGAGGAAATATACAGAAGAAAACGGAGAGAAAAAATATTTTGATAATATGATAGTAGTCGGAGCCAGCTCATGGATGAAAAAATGGAGTAAAGATAAAGATCCTGAAAATAAGAATGCAAAGTTCGATCTACTGGCACCATTCAGTAATTATTCAGATGAGGTGGTTGATGTATTCGCACCCGGAGTTCAGATCTACTCTACAATTCCCGGAGGCAAGTATAAATCAATTGACGGAACAAGTATGGCATCACCTTCAGTAACGGGTGTAGCAGCGGTATTAAAATCATATTATCCTCAGCTTACAGCATTTCAGCTAAAAGAAGCGATCTTATCTTCTGTAAGAAAATATGACGGACTAAAAGTAAAAGTTAAAGATTCAAATACGAAATATGATTTTTCGAAATTATCAAAATCCGGTGGTGTGATCGATATGCTGAATGCATATAAGGTGGCAGGTGAATTATTGAGACAGACTAACTGAGATATTGGATTTCTGTGCTAAAAAATTTGGTGAACAGGTAGTTCAATTGGGGAGATCCATTTTTAATGTTTGAGTTGAGCAGCTTATATAAGTTTTGGTTTATGATTGATATAAACCGTTTAAACGGTTTATTTCAGAAAAACCCCCACTTCTCAAAAGTAAATGCATCTTAAATTTCAGTAATAACGGCGTTAACAAAATCAGCTGTTCACAGGAACTTAACCATTAATAATAAAAAATCTGTTTTGTAAATGAAATAAGTAAGTCATCAAATATTTATTTCTATATAGAATAAATCCTTCTCCCATTAAAATATGTCGTCTCCACTTTCGCATTCCTTATTTCTTCCGCATTCATTTCATACAGATCATCTTTCAAAATAATTATATCTGCATTCATACCAATCTCAATCTTTCCGTGAGTTTTTTCCATATATGAAGCAAAAGCATTCCTTATTGTATAAGCATCTAAACAGTCATCCAGTGAAATCCCTTTTTCCTTATAAAACCCATCCTCAAAACCTACTGCCTTTCGAGTCATTGCATAATAAATTGTCTCAAAAGGATTTTCATTTACTATCGGAAAGTCCGTTCCAAAGCAAACAGTTGTTCCGTTTTTGAACAGTTTATCATAATTATGCTCCAGTGAAGGATCTTCTAATATTTGGGATGCAGTTTTTGCATCACTGAATAAATGCGAAGGCTGAACAGAAGCTATCACATTTAGCTCCCGAAATCTTTCAAAATCATTTTCTGTAATATGCTGCGAATGTTCTATTCTGAATCTCCTGTCTTTTTTCCCATTTAATCTAATTAGCTCTTCATTAAAGTCAAGCAGATCAGTTACAGCTTTATCTCCGATTGCATGTACTGAAAGCTGATACCCTCTGTTATCGATTTCTTTACATACTTTACTGAATGCACCACTGTTCACAATTTCAGTTCGGATACCATTGTGATTTGTACCTTTGTAATTTTCATGCATATATGCTGTCTTACTCGAAAGTGATCCATCATAAAATGCTTTAAAAGATTTGAATTTGATCTGCGGATAAAAATTCTCAAAAGCATTTTTATATTTTTCAATATTTTCAAACTCTAAAATATTTAATCTTGCATCAACATTTAAATTCAGTGAATTACTGTTTAAAAGTTCTTTATATACTTCCAGATCAGGTATAAGTGTAATATCTGAAATAGAAGTAATTCCGTATGAATTAAATCTCTCCATCAATTCCTTTGCGACCTTAGTTTGTTTCTGTAAAGAGGGTTTTGGTAAAGAATCTAATACATAGTCCCGTGCACGCTCCTTTAATTCACCTGTGATCACACCGTTTTCTTTGATTATCTCTTCTGAAGTATATTCACATTCATTTGACAATAGTCCTGACATCTCGATAGCTTTTGAATTCGCAAATGCAGCATGTGTGTCAAATCTTGAAATTATTAATGGAACATCATTGCATATACTGTCAAGAAAATTCACATCCAGATTTATTTCCTCTTTGAAATTCGACTCAGCAAAAAATCCGCCTTCTATACTACTGACTCCTGCAGCGTTTCTGTACTTACTGATTCTTTCTCTAAAATCTTTTTTTGTAGAAGCATCTCTTAGATCAAGCAGTGAATTTACATATGCACCTTCGATAAAATGGCAATGACCCTCATAAAAAGCCGGCATCACAAGCTTTTTTGAACAGTCAATTATCTCATCATATTCATTTCGTATCTTTTCAGTTTCAGTCGGGTTTCCTGTGAATGTGATCTTTCCTGTCTCAGTATCAAAACCAACAGAGCTGACAAAATTATTTCCCGAAAGTCTTACCTTAGCGTTAGTGAGAAGAGTTTTCATTCAAATGATAGATTTATAAAATTAGCAGTTTTGAAGATACTAATATTCAGTAATATGATTTTATTTAGAAAGTATTTTTAAAATAAATATAATGTTGATCATAATAAATACAATCAAATGAGTTTAAATTGTTATTAGTATGGAAATAAAATTTTCGAACACTAACTAAAAGAATTAAAAAAATAGTTTAATCAATTATTTATTAAACTTAGTTTCGCCTGGTACAATAATGGAATTTTCTCAAATAAAAAACCTTACGGATAAAAAGAAAATCGATATAAATATGATTGAACTTTTAAAGGAATTATTTAAAGTAAAAATGGAAATACACTACGAAGAAATTTTAAATAAAATGAAAAAATATTAAAATATATATTGGATTATTAAATTATTTTTTATAGTTTGTATACATCGGCGCCAGCCGATACGTTCTTTCATATTTGTTCTTCCTTTAATTACCTCTGTGCGGTTTTATTCGCGCAGGGGTTTTTTTATGTTTAAGAGAAAATGCTTAAAACAGCGTTTAATTGAGGTATTTGAAACATTTATTGAGTTTGAGGAATATTGAATTATAAACATTTCTATATCAAAGAAGTAATTATCTCTTTATGTTAAAACTGTAATAAAAAGCGATTGTATACAAAAATTTAAAATTTTGTATACAAAACGAAAAAACAATTTATGAACTAATACTAAGATTTATTAGTTAATCAAAACGCATTTTGAGTATAACTAATTAAGTATAAAATGAAACTATGAAAAAATCAATTTTAGTATTATCAGTTATAATATTGGCAATAGTCGGATATAAATATTTATCCGGAAATGAAAAGGAAATCAAATCTGAAACTTCAACAAATTCTGTAAAAGAAATTAATTATAAAACTAATAATAACATGGCAGGATCATCAGATAAATTGGAACTTGCAACTTTAGGAGGCGGATGTTTCTGGTGTACAGAAACAATTTTTAATGAATTAAAAGGAGTAGAATCGGTGATCTCCGGATATTCCGGCGGAGAAATAAAAAACCCGACGTATGAAGAAGTCTGCTCAGGTAATTCCGGACATGCAGAAGTAGTGCAGATTACTTTTAATCCGGCAATTATCAGTTACGAACAATTAGTAGAGATTTTCTTTCATATCCATGATCCTACTACTCTGAACAGACAGGGTGCCGATAAAGGTACACAATACAGATCTGTCATCTATTATCATAATGATAGTCAGCATCAGACCGCTGATGAAGTAATAAAAAAGATTACTGATGAAAAATTATGGAACGATCCTGTAGTAACTGAAGTAACCAAAATAGATGTGTTTTATCCTGCAGAAGAATATCATCAGGATTATTATGAAAATAATAAAGAAAAATCTTACTGCTCAATTGTAATTGCTCCGAAGGTCAGGAAATTTTATTCTCAATATAAAGACCTTTTAAAAGAAGACGCCGGGAATTAATTCCAAAGTCTTTATAATTCAGATCTTAAAAAGTCCGTTCAGAGTTCTCAGAACGGACTTTTCGTTTTATTTTATCAGAAACCAAAACAGATAAAATATCTGTTAAAAATCTCAAAGCAGGTTCTTGATTTATTTCTTTTGAATATTCATCTAAAAAATTATATTTTTAAAATAAATACAATGCTCATTTAATTTCGTTACTTAAGTTAACAGACAATTATAACAATTTAAAAAACGAAATTTTGAGAAGCTTAAAGTATTTAAATTTTAAATCAATCTAAATAATAATTATATGTATAAGAAAATTTTCACCTTAATTCCCGCAATATTTTTTCTGATAATTCTTAATGTAAATGCCAGCCCGAATCCACGGAATGTTTTAATTGAATATGTCACCGGCACATGGTGCGGTAATTGTCCCTGCGGTCATCAGACTTTAAACACCATACTCAATCAGCATCCGAATACAATAGTTCTCGCTTACCATGCATTCAGCAATGATCCTTTCAGAAATTTCAACGGCAATGAAATAGTCGGACTTATGGGGTTTAGTTCAACACCCACTACTGTGATCGACAGGAATGTCTTTATCGGTACTTTGAACTATCCATTGTGGACAGCAACTGTAGGCGACAGATACGCTTCTTCAACTGACGCTCCGGTGAATATAAATATTGTCTCTAAAACTTATAACGAAACTACCGGAGAATTTACATTTAATGTAGAAGCATCAGCACTTGAAGATCTTTCCGGACAGTATAAGATTACAGCTGTTATTGCTGAAGATAATTTAATCCATCAGCAGAATTTTTACTCTCAGTGCGGCATACCCGGCATTGTTACAAACTACACTCACAATCATGTCACGAGAAATTTTATTAACGGCGCAACCGGCGAAAACCTTAATACCGGCGGAATGTGGACAGGCGGGCAGATCATTTCGAAAAATTTTCAGACAACTATTGATGCTTCCTGGGTCGCAGATAACTGCAATATAGTGATTTTTGTAAATCGTGAAGAATCATTACTTAGAGAATCTGAAGTTCAGCAGGCGATTACGGAAAGTGTTACCGGTACTACAGGAATTTCTTCAGTCGGATCGGAAACGCCGGAAGGATATGTTCTCTCGCAGAATTATCCGAATCCTTTTAATCCGAATACAAATATCAGATTTTCAATTCCTGCAGACGGGAATGTAAGTTTTAATATATATGACATCAGCGGAAAATCGGTCGGGGAATATGTGAACGGCTTTCTTCAGAGGGGAAGTTACAACGTAGAATTCGACGGCAGCGGATTTGCAAGCGGTATTTATTTTTACGAACTCCGCGCGGAAAATTTTTCCGACAGGAAGAAAATGATCCTGCTGAAATAAATTTTTTAGGATTCCGCTAAATTGCCGGATAAGAATATTCAAATTTACGGCAGTTGATAATAAATCAATAATCAAGATATTAAAAGTCCATCTCACTATTAAGGGATGGACTTTTTTTATTATACGTAGAGAGGAAAATTCTATGATTTGAAAAAGGATGAATTGAGTTTACGGAGAAATCAGTATGAAATGAAGGGAAATTAACAATCAGTTCCAGATGTAATAGTAATTTGAAAAAATGGATTTTTAGTAATAAATGTAAACTGTCAAAAGAATAAGAGTGAATGTCTGAGGAAGGAGATTAATTGTCAAAAGAAGAGAGGTAAACGTCAAAAGATGAAAAATCGACGTTAAAAGATGAAGTGTCGACGTCAAAAGATAAGGAGTCGACGTCAAAAGATGAGAGGTCGATGCCAAAAGATGAGGAGTCGACGTCAAAAGATGAAGTGTCGACGTCAAAAGATGAAGTGACGACGTTAAAAGAAGAAGAGTGAATGTCAAAAGATGAGAAGTGAATGTCAAAAGATGAGAAGTGAATGTCAAAAGAAGAAGTGTGAATGTCAAAAGAAGAAGTGTGAATGTCAAAAGA
>DAORRV010000062.1:0-1570 GCA_035443185.1 Ignavibacteria bacterium
ATGTTTGTGAATGAAATTGCAACTGATAGTAAGAGAATGCTTTTGCTGAAATAAAATTTTGATCCGTATATTCGTCACTCCTCAATTCACCGGTTGTGTTTTTTACAGCCGGTGTTTTTTTTGTCTTAACAGTTGATGACGCTGGCATTAATTCTTAACATGTTCACTATACTTAGGAATCAAAGAGTTACCGAATCAGCGAAATCAATTTAATCAGTGTAATCAGAGGTTCAGACAAATTCACCTCCATTGCATATTGCACAGTGAACATTAAAAATTGAACGTTGATCATTAATCATTTGGTTTTGGAGTACCATTCCCACCATCCAAAGTCATTTTCCATGTGCCGTCATTGTACTTTTTCCAGACAGTGAAATAATTCCCATAAAAAACTGTATCAGGAAGTACAAACTTCCAGTTTCCCCAACTGTAACCGAGATCTCCTGACTCTGCAACATCAGTGAATACAGCTTCCCACGTTAGAGTCTTGGGACCGGGCTTTCCATTCGTTAACTCTTCAAATGCACTCTTCCCTATTACCGGATGAATTCCTTCAGATAATTTCACAAAATTTTCATCAGCGTTTTTTAGCAGTGCAGTGGAAAAACCTTCCTGCTCTGCGAGAGCGCTCATTTCTTTATCAGCTTTTTTGATCTCATTTATTGATGTTTGTTTATCATGTACATTCTTTTGACTGCATCCAAATAAGACCAGTGCTGTAATGAATATCAAAATTATTTTGGGCATTATTCTAAGAGATTATATTAAAAAAATTTACTTTCTATACAGGTTTAGACAATCTTTAAATACCAATGTGACAAAACAAAGTATAATTTCTATTAAGTTTTAACTGTAAAAGAATTAAGTTATTTTTACAAAAATTATTTCTAATTAAACGTGTAAATATTATGATAACAATTATACTAACATTTGTATTGATCTTTTTTACTTCTATTATTTCTCTGGCTGGTGATATTTCTCCGGATCAGAAATACTCAAAAAGCCGCATCAAAAGTCTTGCAAAGGAATATGTAAATAACAATCTGAATATCAATAATCCCGTAATGGTGGACATTGATGAAGACGGAGATTTCGATATATTAAAATTTAATGATGGGAAAGTAGAATATTACAAAAATACCGGCTCTTTAGATAAACCTCAATTTGTACTTGAGAATAAAAATTTTGATAATTATGAAATGAGATCTATTTTTCCTGTGAGCATTCCATTTCCGGTATTCATGGCTGACAGAGATGGTGATCTGGATAAAGATATTTTTGGAATTGTAGAAAGAAATAATAAAAGTGAGATCGTCTATGCTGAAAATACTATGGACCTTGACCATTATACTTTGATCACAATTATCCTTGTACTTTTAATTGTTGTCTTGATAATAGCGATAGTTTAGAATTTTGCGGGAGTAATTCAGCGGTAGAATGTCAGCTTCCCAAGCTGGACGTCGCGGGTTCGATCCCCGTCTCCCGCTCGGACTGTCTCCCATAAAACTCAAAGGATCAAAGGATCAAAGTTTTAAATAAATAAATTTTTAAAATCATTGAATCTTTGAAT
>DAORRV010000062.1:1670-22371 GCA_035443185.1 Ignavibacteria bacterium
TTTTATTTTTGGACTGCATGCCTCAATTTTTAGTTGTTATAATTTTCAAATTGAATAATCTTTGACAAAATAGTTTTAAACTTAAATCTGAATATATTTTTTGAATAAAAGCAAAATTAAGTATATAATAGATTTCGACAGTACTTTTATAAAACTTGAAGCACTTGACGAACTCTTCAATATTTCCAATATCAAAGGCATTAAATCAGATCTGGAGCTAAAGGAATTTGAGAAAATTACTTCAAGCTCAATGAACGGAAGTCTTTCATTCAGTGAATCACTTAAAAAAAGGATGAAGCTTTTAAAAGCTGACAGAACTCATATCGACAAACTTGTTAAAAAGCTTTCAGGCAAAGTATCTTCTTCGGTTAAAAGAAATAAATCATTCTTCATAAATCATTCCGAAAACATTTACATTATCTCCGGCGGCTTTAAAGAACTTATAGTACCGGTAGTAGGTAAATTTGGAATTCCTGCTGAGAATGTTTTTGCAAATACTTTTACTTATGATAAAGATGGAAATATTTCGGGCTATGATAAAAAGAATCTTCTTAGCTTTGATAATGGAAAGATCGAACAGCTCAAACAGCTTGGACTGTCCGGTGAACTTTACGTCATTGGAGATGGATATACTGACTATGAATTGAAGAAAGCAGGAATAGCTCACAAGTTTTTTGCTTTCACTGAAAATGTCGAAAGAGAGATCGTGTCATCGAAAGCTGATCACATTACTCCGAGCATGGATGAATTTTTATATCTGAATAAATTACCGATGACTATTTCTTATCCAAAGAATCGTATAAAAGTTTTACTGCTTGAGAACATTCACAAAGACGCAGTTTCAATTTTCAAAGAGGAAGGTTATCAGATAGAATCATTCCCTAAAAGTATGGATGAGAAAGAACTTTGCAAAATGATCAAAGATGTTTCAATTCTCGGAATCCGTTCAAAGACTCAGATAAGCCGCCAGGTAATTGATCATGCTGATAAATTAATTTCCATAGGTGCATTTTGTATCGGGACTAATCAGATCGATCTCAGTACTGCATTAAAAAAAGGCATAGCAGTTTTCAATGCGCCGTTTAGCAATACACGCAGTGTCGTTGAGCTTGCACTTGCTGAGATAATTATTTTAATGAGAAGGATCTTTGATAAAAGCACTTCTCTGCACAAAGGTATCTGGGATAAATCTGCAGCCGGAAGTTTTGAAATACGTGGAAAGAAGATTGGCATTATTGGATACGGTAAAATTGGATCTCAATTATCAGTTCTTGCCGAAGATCTTGGAATGGATGTTTACTATTATGATGTTGTCGATAAATTAGCTTTGGGAAATGCTACTAAATGTAATTCTCTTAATGAAATATTGAAAAAATGTGAGATCATTACATTACATGTGGATGGAAAAGATTCCAATACAAATTTCATCGGTGAAAAAGAGTTTAAGGGAATGCGTGATGGTACAGTTTTTTTAAATCTAAGCCGTGGACATGTAGTCGATATTGAAGCTCTTGCAAAATGTTTGATCAGTGGTAAGATCAGCGGTGCTTCTGTAGATGTATATCCGGAAGAGCCGTCGGGAAATGATGAAGCATTTGTATCTGTTTTACAAAACATTCCAAACGTATTACTGACACCGCATATCGGCGGCAGTACAGAAGAAGCTCAGAGAAACATTGCTGATTTCGTTCCAAAGAAAATTATTGAATTCATAAATTCAGGTAACACATTTTACAGTGTTAATTTTCCTGAGATACAATTACCTCAGTTTCAAAATGCACATCGGTTAATTCATATTCATGAAAACGTACCGGGGATACTTGCTCAGATCAATAACATTCTCGCTTCACATAATATAAACATCATAGGTCAGTATCTGAAAACCAATGAACTTGTTGGATATGTGATCACTGACATTAAGAAAAAATATTCACCTCAGGTCATTCAGGATCTGAAAAAAATTCCTCACACTATTAAATTCAGAATACTTTATTGATAATTTATTAAGATGAATAAAACTTATTTTACTCCCGGACCTACGGAATTATATCCCAATGCTAAAAAGGATCTGTCAGATGCTTTGGATAAAAAAATATTTTCATTAAATCACCGAAGCATTGAATTCATGGAAATATTTAAAAATACTGTTTCATCTCTGAAGACTCTGATGAATATTCCTGAAAACTATCATGTATTCTTTTTATCATCTGCAACGGAATGTATGGACAGGATCATCCAAAACTGTTCGGTGAAAAATACTTTCCACTTTGCTAATGGAGCTTTTGCAGACAGATTTTATAAAACTGCAGTTGAGCTGGGTCGCAATGCCGTGAAGAGTGAAGTTGATTATGGATCTAGTTTTAATTTTGATGATATAAAAATTGATAATGATCCTGAAGTAATCTGCATTACTCAAAACGAAACCAGTACAGGAGTGGCAATTGATGTTCAGAATATTTATGATCTTAAAATTAAATATCCGGATTCAATTATTGCTGTTGATATAGTAACTTCTGCGCCTTATGTAAATATTGATTTCAGTAAAATTGACTGTGCTTTCTTTTCTGTACAAAAAGGATTTGGACTTCCCGCAGGACTGGGAGTATTGATTTTAAATGATAGATGTTTACAAAAAGCTGAGAAGCTGAAATCAGATGGAATTAAAATTGGCAGCTATCATAATTTTATTTCGCTTTTAGAAAATGAATTAATGTATCAGACTACTGAGACACCAAATATGCCTGGGATCTATCTGCTTGGAAAAGTCTGTGAGCAGTTGAATGAAAAGGGAATTTCCGAGATCAGAAAAGAGACAGAAGAAAAATCTGATATGCTATATAATTTTTTTAACACACACAGATCATTTACACTATTTGTAAAAAATACTGAAAACAGATCAAAGACTATTATTGTAATTGAAACAGGAAGCAGACAGGTAGAAGTAAAAAAACTTTTATCGGATAATGGAATAATTGTTGGATCAGGTTATGGAAAGTTTAAGACTGAGCAGATACGTATTGCAAATTTTCCAATGCATAAAAAGGAAGATGTATTAAAGATCATTAATACACTTAAACACTTGGATTGATCTGATCTTATATTTAATTAAGCTCCAATAGTTTTTTCTGTATTTCTTCTACAGCTCTCAGAGTAAGTGCAGCAATGGTCAGAGTTGGATTAGAAGCAGCAACAGTAGGAAAGACCGAACTCCCAAGTATGTACATATTTTTAAGATCGTGGCATTTCAAATTTTTATCAACGACAGAAGTTTTCGGATCATCCCCCATTTTTGTAGTGCCGACAATATGCCCTGCTCCCCATGGATATGAGTGATGCTGCTGTGTACAGCCGAGTGAGTCAAGCATACTTTTCTGCAGAGTTACAGCTACATCAATACTGGCTTTTACATAATCATCTAATTTATAAAAGATCCTTGGTCGCGGAAGTCCGTCTGTGCCAAGAGAATCAAAAGCCGGCACGATTCTGTTATTCGGATCGGGAAGCTGCTCACAAAGAAATGCAAATCGTATCTCCCTTAAGACATTTTCCTTAATATCATTTCGTAATTTTTTGCCATATAATAAATTGTTCTGTCCTTGCTTTATCACTTCATCAGCAGCAGGAAGGTTCATGACACTGGATCTGCCTCCACTCTTTTTTAAAAAATAAGATGACAGTACATTTGGATATCCGACAGGCCAGCTCCAGCCGTCATTTCCAATCTCTATCCGGAAAGCACCTCTTTCTTTTCTGAATGGTCCGTCTTTAACATTTTCAACTCCCGAAGTAGAAAGCGGAGCTTGATATGGATAAACAGGATCTTTTGTTAGTCCGTAACTCAGAACGCAGTTATGATCCATCAGATTTCTTCCGACCTGATCACTGCTGTTTGCAATACCGTTCGGATATTTTTCAGTTTTTGACATCAGCATTAATTTAGGTGTCTCAATCGCATGACCTGCAAGAATAAATATTTTACCAGCAGCAATTTTATCACCGTCAGCAGTCTGAAATAAAATTCCTGTTACACTTCCCTCATCATCAGTTTGAATAAATTTAGCAGTAGAGTTTGTGAGAACTTTTACACCAAGTGCTTCAGCTTTTGCAATTGTAAATGAAGCATCATATTTTGCGCCAACCGGACAAATGGGAATACAGTTATTACTTCCGCAGCAGGCAAGTCTTTCGTCCTGCGGCGCAGAGAGTCTGCCCTGAGGAGTACTTGCCACCTGAAGTTTTATATCAGTTGCATCAGGCAAATTTAAATTCTGAAAAGCAATATCAACTTGCTTATCAAGATAAGTCTGCGGGATCATAGCGGAAGGATACGGTTTTTCTCTTTTGACACCAAGTGCTGCATTGCTATCACCGGAGACAGGGATCTCCTGTTCTGCAGCAAAATACCATTTCTCAATTTCTTTATAAGTGATTGGCCAGTCAGTCCCGACTCCGTATTCCGTTTTCATTTTAAAATCATTTTCTACAAATCTCAGACAAGTGCCAAGCCAGTGCCATGTGGTTCCGCCGACAGCTTTTATGTATGTACTCTGAAATTTATCAGGTCCCATCTGAATGTAATATTGCTGAGGATCATCCATCGGTGGATATGGGGCAGTCCGTGATACAGGATTGTAAGGTGAGTCATCACCTCTTTCCGGATCAGCTTTGTATTTTTCAATAGCTTTACTTCTGTCAATCCTATCGCCGGCTTCAATGATAAGAACTTTTGCATTTGCTTTAGCCAGACCAAGAGCCATCAAAGCTCCTGAAATTCCCGCACCGACTATAACAACATCTGCACTGTAATCACTTTTCTGCATAAATAATATTTAGTTAAATTATGTAACAACAGGTTTATTCTGCCAGAATCCAAAGTCTCCTCTGCACTGCGCATTTGGAATAAGATAACCTGTTGATTTCCATGCGTACATTTTTTCATAATCAGATACTTTCATTCCGTCTTTTGTTTTGTAAATTCCTGACATCCAGTATGTGATCAAAGTATCTGCAAGTTTTTTATACTCAGGATTTTTTGTAATAACGTTTTCGATTTCTTCATCCGAAGGAATCTTATTAGAATCTATATTAAGTGAAATGTATAATTCTTTTAAAGTTGTTTTAGCAGGAGGAAAGTCTGTAAGACTTGTCTGATATGCCGCTGCAAGAGTTTTATCTAATTCAGTTTCTGAGAATCCCGTAAGTACAGAACTCAGTTTCATAAACTCTGTATTCCCAAACTCAATATTCTTTTCTGTGCAGCCTTCTATTAAAGGAATTATAGAAGCTCCTATTGCAGCCACTGAACAAAACCTGATAAAATCTCTTCTGCTTAGCATATTAAATATTTTTTTGAAACTTAGATATATGGATTTACAATTGCAAGGAATTACTTAATTTGAAAAAACTCGGAAGGGATTTCTATAGAATGGTTTTCAGTTTATCAATTGCTTTTTTAGTTTCATCCATACTCACATCTAAATGAAAAACTGCTCTCATTAATCCATAACTGCCGGAAGAAATTATCACACCGTTATTTTTTGCTTTATCTATAATTTCTTTTTTGGAATATTTATCACTTCCAAAAATCACAATGTTTGTCATTACTGTTGACATATCAATTGATACGCTTTCTAATTTTGATAACTCTTTTGCAAAATATTTGGCTTTAGAATGGTCTTCTTTTAATCGCTCAATATTATTATCAAGTGCATAAATCCCTGCTGCTGCAAGAATCCCTGCCTGTCTCATTCCGCCGCCGAGAATTTTTCTCCACTTGCGGGCTTTGTCAATAAGTTCATTGCTGCCACAAAGTATTGAACCAACCGGACAGCCAAGTCCTTTGGAAAAACAAAATGAAATTGAATCAAAATTATCAGCATATTCCTTTAATGAAATTCCTGTTTCGACTACAGCATTAAATATTCTTGCTCCGTCAAGATGTGTTCTGATACCATATCTTTTTGCTAAGTCCGAAATTCCTTTTATAACATCAATCGGCTGTATGACTCCCCCTGAGCGGTTATGAGTATTCTCCAGACAAATAAGTTTTGTCACAGGAAAATAATATTCATTTGTCCGGATATATTTCTCAATATCTTCTGCTGTAATTACACCATTCTTACCGGGTACAGGAAGAAGCTGAACATTCGAAATTACAGAAGGTGCAGCAGTTTCATAATTCAGAATATGCGATTCACTTTCGACTATAACTTCATCGCCCGGATCAGTGTGGCCTTTTATTGCAAGCTGATTTCCCATGACACCGGTCGGCACAAATATCGCCGACTCCTTGCCGGAAAGATCAGCGCATTTTTTTTCAAGCTCATTCACACTTTCATCTTCACCAAATACGTCATCACCAAGTTTTGCATTCATTATTGCTTCAAGCATTGCCGGTGAAGGCTTTGTCACTGTATCACTTCTTATATCAATTATTTTACTCAATCCAATTTCTATTTTATATATTATTCAACCGGCTTAACTTTTTCATCTTCTACTATTCTAGCAACTGCAGAGATAGTATCACCATCATTTAATCTGATTACTCTTACTCCCTGAGCATTTCTTCCCATTACCCTGATTGACTTCACATTCTGTCTGATCAAAATTCCTTTAGAAGTAATTATCATAAGATCATCAGTGTCAGTTACTTCTTTTATTGAGATCAATTTCCCGACTTTATCAGTAGTCTTGACTGTGATCACTCCTTTACCACCTCTGTTGGTTACTCTGTAATCTCCAACATTGCTTCTCTTCCCATAACCGTTTTCAGTGATCACGAGGATAGTAGCGCTCGGTCTTGATACAGTCACAAAGCCTATGACATAATCGTCTTTTGCAAGTTTTATACCTTTTACTCCGGTAGCAGTCCTGCCCATTTCACGGGCTTTTGTTTCATTGAATCTGATTGCCTGACCATTATGACTTCCAATGACAATTTCCTGTGTACCGTTTGTCAGTTTCACATCTACAAGTGTATCATCATCTTTAAGATTGATAGCGTTGATTCCACTTTTTCTGATATTAGAATAGCTGTCAAGTTTCGTTTTCTTTATAACACCTGATCTTGTTACCATCGTAACAAAAAGTTCTTCGGTAAAATCTTTAACTATTACAAAAGAAGAGATGTCATCATCTTTATCTTTTTCAATAAGATTAAGTATTGATTTACCTCTTGAAGTTCTGCTTCCTTCAGGAATATCATAGACCTTCAGCCAGTAACATTTTCCAAGTTTAGTAAAAAACATTATATACTGATGTGTAGATCCAATGAACATATGCTCATTGAAATCATCTTCAGCACTTCCCATAGACGCAGCAGTAATACCTTTGCCTCCCCTGCCCTGCGATTTGTATGATGTGACAGGAATCCTTTTAATAAATCCTTTATTCGAAATTGTAATTACTACGTCTTCTTCTTTAACCAGCTCTTTCATCATCTCATCATCAGTCATGGATCTTACATCATATACTATTTCAGTCCTTCTTTCATCTCCGAATTTTTCAACAAGTGCTTTCAGATCATCACAGATCATATCTTTTCTTAGCTGTTCATTATCAAGAATTCTTTTTAATCTCTCAATTGTCATCAGTACTTCTTTATATTCATCTTCAATTTTCTTTCTCTCAAGTCCTGTCAGTCTCTGCAGTCTCATTTCAAGAATTGCTGTTGCCTGTATTTCAGAGAGCTTAAATGATTTCATCAATGCTGTTCTTGCAGTAGGAGCATCAGGTGATTTTTTGATCAGCTTGATTATCTCATCGATATTATCCAGTGCTATAATGTAACCTTCGAGAATATGAGCTCTCTTCTCTGCTGCATCCAGTTCAAACTTTGTTCTTCTGACGATAACATTCAGTCTGTGTTTGATGAAATGCTCCATCATCTCTTTCAGATTCAGAACTTTTGGAATCCCGTCAACAAGCGCAAGCATGATAGTTCCAAACGTTGTCTGCATCTGTGTATGCTTGTATAGATTATTCACGATCACCTGAGGATTACCGTCACGTTTGAGACCGATCACAACTCTCATTCCGTCTCTGTCACTTTCATCATTAATATCTGAAATGTCTTCTACTTTTTTATCTCTTACGAGCTGCGCAATATTTTCTATCAGACTTACTTTGTTTACCTGATATGGAATTTCAGAAATTATAATATTATGCTTACCGTTTTTCTCGACTTCAATTGAAACTTTTGCTCTTAAAATTATTTTACCTCTGCCGGTTTCATAAGCATCGATCACAGGCTGATACCCGTAAATAATTCCACCGGTAGGAAAATCCGGAGCTGATACAAATTTCATTAATTTCTTTATTGTAATCTCAGGATCTTTTATCAATTGAATTATCCCGTTACATATTTCATTCAGATTATGTGGCGGAATGTTTGTAGCCATTCCGACTGCAATACCATTGGATCCGTTGATAAGTAAATTCGGGATCACTGCAGGCAGGACAGACGGCTCTGTTAATGTGTCATCAAAGTTCGGAACGAAATCTACAGTATCTTTTTCAAGATCCTCAAGTATCGCTTCTGCGACTCTTGATAATCTTGCTTCTGTATACCTCATAGCTGCTGCTGAATCTCCATCGACCGAACCAAAGTTACCCTGTCCGTTAACAAGCGGATACCTCAGTGAAAACTCCTGTACCAATCTTACCATTGTATCATAAACTGCCTTATCCCCGTGCGGATGATATTTACCTAACACTTCTCCGACTATTCTTGCTGATTTTTTATGAGCACGGTTCGAAGCAAGACCGAGTTCTCTCATTCCAAATAAAACTCTTCTGTGTACAGGTTTCAAACCGTCTCTCACATCAGGTAAAGCTCTTGATACTATTACTGACATTGAATAATCAATGTATGAAGACTTCATTTCGTCTTCTATATTTATTGGTATGATTTTTTCGTTTGGCATATTATATTATAATTTTAAATCCTTTGTAATAATATATTACACGGATAAATAATTTTTTGATAAATAAATTAATAATTAATCTAACTGGAACTTTAGTTTTTATATCTTTAATATTTAGCTGGTTTAATTCCCTGTAATACTCTTACAAGTCCGATCTGACCTGCATGATATGCATCATGAGAAATTATTTCCCGGATGTAATTTGAGAATTCTTTACGGGTATTAAACAATTCAATATCTTTTTTCCTGATAAGTGACTTCATTTTTTTATGGGTCATTTCGAGAAGAAGTAATTCTGACTGCCATTTCTCTTCATCAGGTTTTTCAGGAATGGACATCCAGTTGCCTGACCTTCTTTCTTCTGATGAAAATGGTTTGCCTTCCTCTTCTGAAAAAATATATTGTTTCCAGAAAATTGTATGTTTTACAATTTTCCAGATACTGTTTCTATTAATATCTGGTCTCCAAACTGCCTGCTTAAAATTCAGATCCTTTAACTGCTCAAAAAGACCGGCCTGCCATCCGTTACCTCCATAAAAAAAAGAGTCCATATCCCGTAAATATGCTCTTACCGGATTATGAATTTTCATTTTTGGATTTACTTATTTTAATCGAATTGAATGGCTTGTGATAACAAAAATTGATCTTCAATCTGTAGTTTCGGGAATTAAATTTATTGCATAAAATACTCATTTCTTGTAAAATTTACAATGAATTGATAAGTATTATTCTTTATGAAATGAATTGAAATTGCGGATTTTTATTGAAAATCTTAGAGGATATTTATAAGTATTTGCAGTAAAGCAGACGAATTAATCTCTTTAAATCAAGAATGATCTTTTGCCTGATAAAAGGTTTGATTAATTTTGATTTCGTTTTTTATCGGCAATCATAAATTCCTGCTTTTTTGCCATTTCAAAAAGATATTCAGGTGAAAAATCAGCACCGTTTTCCCAGTATATTGTAAAGGGATTCAGTTTGAAATTTCTGAAATATTCCTTGTCTTTAAGTGGCTTAAATATTTCCTCCCAAATTTCGTCTTTGAGATCTATGACCTGATTTAATCCTGTATTGAATTCTACATTAATTTTGTATTCTTCAAGATACTCGGCATTTTTTACATGTATGTTTTCCAAAATATTTATTTTAATCTATTTTAATCTAATGGTTTTGCCTCTTTAATTTTTTCTTTTCAATATTAGTTTGCTTTATATATTTTATTCTTAAAGTTCCATTTCAGCTTCAGGATCTACATCATTCTCATCACAGTTTTCATCCAATACATCTACAATAATCCCTTCATTTATGTCTACAATAACTGCAGTCAGTTTATTATTAAAAACACAACCGGTATCAATATTAGAATAATATTCTTTCTTATAAACATATTCTCTAAGTGGCGTATGTCCGAATATCTGTAGTTTGTCTAGTTTCTCAGGTGTACGACGGTTCCATAAAATAGACACATCATCTCCACCCGGTATTATTCCTGCATGAGAAATTACTACTTTTTTAAATTCATATTTTAAAGGAAAACTTTGAATGAAATCATAATGACCGAGATCCTTTAATTTTTGTTTAAATTTTTTAAAATCTGAAAATGCTTTTGAATCAATATAAGAATTTTGAGTTTCTTTTCCTCCGTTATAGTAATAATGTTCTGCTTCTTTAAACATAAAACCAAGAAATTTATCCGATTTTTCAATTGCCTTCAGCATCATGTCTTCATGATTACCCCTTACAGATTTTATAGAATTGGATATACAATATTCAACAACAGCTTTAGAATATTTTCCTCTGTCGATCAGATCTCCAACAGTATAAACTTCACCTGCATTTTTCAGCTTGTCATGAATTTTTTTCAATGTATAATAACAGCCGTGTACATCACCTATAACGGCAACAGTATTTTTTGACATAAAATGTGATTTGGGTTTGCATAAAATTTATGAATTATTTGCATTAAATTAAACTTATTAAATTAAAATTTTGGATAAATTTAAAATAATTCTTTTTGACGGAGTCTGTAATTTATGTAATTCTTCTGTAAATTTCATAATTGATAATGACCATAAAAATGTATTTAAATTTACATCACTACAGTCAGAAAAAGGTATAGACCTTTTAAAAAAATACGATCTTCTTGATAAAAATATAGACTCTGTTATCTTAGTTGAAAATGACAAAGCTTATGTTAAATCAGATGCTGCATTAAAAATTGCAAAGACGCTCGGAGGTAAATATAAATTGTTTTATGGCTTAATAATTTTACCGGCTTTTATTAGAAATTTTTTTTATGACATTATTGCAAAGAACAGATATAAATGGTTTGGAAAAAAGGACTCCTGCAGAATTCCAACTCTCGAGCTTAAAAGTAAATTTTTGGAATAGTAATTTAGATTGAGTAAGGTGTAGAAAATTCTATGCCCTTTATAAAAAAACAGTGATTAAGTATATTGATTGATGAAAAAAAATAAAAAATATCTTGTAACGGCAGCACTTCCTTATGCCAATAATTATCTGCACATTGGACATATTGCCGGAGCATATCTTCCTCCGGATATATTTGTGCGATTTAAGAAACTAAATGATGAGGACGTGATATTTATTTCGGGATCTGATGAACACGGCACTGCTATTGAGATGGCTTCTATTTCTGAGAATGTAAGTCCGCAGGAAATAATTGACAGATATCATTTTGCAAATGAAAAAGCATTCCAGGATCTTGGAATTAATTTTGATATTTATTCGCGTACTTCAAATAAAGTTCATCACGAAACTGCAAAAGAATTTTTTCTTAATTTATATAGCAAAGGTCTCTTCGTTCAGAAAACTGAGAAACAACTTTTTTCGGAAAAGGAAAACAGATTTTTAGCAGACAGATTTATTACAGGTACATGTCCGGTATGTGGATTCGAAGAAGCTCGCGGAGATGAATGTGAAAATTGCGGTAGCAATCTTTCCCCTCTTGAATTGATCAATCCAAGATCTAAAATTACCGGTGATATTCCTGTAGTAAAAGAATCCACTCATTTTTATTTTCCTCTTGGAGATTATCAGGATGCACTAAATAATTGGCTGGAAGATAAAAAATACTGGAAGCAGAATGTAATAAATTACTGTAAAGGCTGGCTCAAAGCAGGTTTACGTGACAGAGCAATAACCAGAGATCTTGACTGGGGTGTAAAAGTTCCTGTCGAAGGTAATGACGGAAAGGTCATATACGTTTGGTTTGAAGCACCGATCGGTTATATTTCAGCAACAAAAGAACTTTTTGCATTAAGAAACGAGCCGGAGAAATGGAAAGATTACTGGCAGAATAAGGATACAAAATTAATTCATTTCATAGGAAAAGATAATATAGTATTTCACGCTATTATTTTCCCTTCGATGTTAATGGCACATGGTGATTACATTCTTCCGGATAATGTACCGGGAAATGAGTTCTTGAATATTAGTGGTGACAAACTTTCAAAAAGTAAAGGCAACGGAATACTTGTTAAAGACATCGTGAAAATTTTCAGTCCCGATGTTATCCGGTATGTACTTGCTTCTATTATGCCTGAAAATAAGGATTCAGAGTTTACATGGAAAGATCTGCAGATAAAAAATAACAGCGAACTGGCGGGAATACTTGGAAATTTCATAAACCGAACTGTAGTGTTTGCAAAAAATAAATTTGATAATAAAATACCTGAACTTCATAAGATCGAAAATGCAGATGATGAGATTTTTAATTATTTTAAATCTCAGTCAGAAAAAGTTAGCGAACTTTATGACAAATTTAGTTTCAGAGAAGCATTATTAAATACTATGGACTGTGTCCGTGCTGCAAATAAATATTTTAATGATAACGAACCATGGAAATCTGTAAGAGATGATAAAGAAAGATGCGAGACTGTAATCAGAGTTTGCCTTGAGCTTTGTCATTCGATTTCAATTCTGATAAATCCCATCATTCCATTTACATCCGAAAGTATTTTGAATATTCTGAATGTAAGTAACAAAGATCTGAAGTGGGATAAGATTGGCAAATGTGTTCTTCATACCGGTGCTGAACTTGGCGACAATAAAATACTCTTCCCACAGATCGAAGATTCTGAAATTGAAAAACTGGAAGCAGATTCTTCAGTTGAGAAAAAAGAGAAAGATGTGAAGAATGCTGTAAAATCTGATAAAAAGGCAGCAGGTGTTATCACTTTAGAGGATTTTAAAAAAGTAAGTCTCAAAGTTGCAAAGATAGTTGAGTGTGAAGCTGTTCCCAAAAGTAAAAAATTGTTAAAGCTGAAACTTAAAGTCGGAGATATTGAGAAACAAATTGTTTCAGGTATTTCCGAGCATTATAAACCTGAAGACCTTATCGGGAAATTAATTGTAGTCGTTGATAATCTTGTTCCCTCTAAACTTATGGGAGTTGACTCCGAAGGAATGCTTCTTGCGGCGAAACAAAATGGTGAGTTGAAAATTATAACTATTGACGGTGATATAGAATCTGGAGCAGATGTAAATTGATTTACAGGTTTAATAATATGACCTGCGATCTTTCAGAAAGAACTTATGTCATGGGAATTCTGAACATAACTCCTGACTCATTCTCTGACGGAGGAAAATATTATGACGGAAAACTTCATTTAGAAAAAGTCATAGAAGATGCAGTAAGAATGGAAAAGGAAGGAGCGGATTTTATTGATGTCGGTGGTGAATCTACAAGACCAGGTGCGGAATCAATAAGTATTGATGAAGAAATAACAAGAGTGATTCCGGTAATAAATGCTATTTGTAAAAAAATAAATATTCCTGTTTCAATAGACACATATAAAAGTGATGTCGCAGAAGAAGCATTAAAAGAAGGAGCTTGTATAGTAAATGATATTAGTGGTTTCAGATTTGATGAAAAACTTCCTGAAGTAACTGCAAAGTATAATGCTTCCTGTATATTGATGCATATAAAAGGTACACCTAAAAATATGCAGCAAGATCCGGAATATGATGATGTCATAAAAGAAATTTCAGAATACCTGGAGACATCGGCGGATATTGCAAAAGATGCAGGCATTAAACAGATAATATTAGATCCGGGTATTGGGTTTGGGAAATCATTTGAAAATAATCTTGAGATCATCAGGAATTTGTCTGAATTTAAAAAACTTGGTTATCCAATACTTCTGGGTACTTCAAGAAAAAGTTTTTTAAATAAAATATTTTCATCAACCCCTGAAAAAAGATTGGAAGGAACGATAGCTTCAAACGTGATAGGCATAATGAATGGTGCAGACATAATAAGAGTACATGATGTTGCTGAAAATTTCAAAGCAGCAAAAACTACTGACACAATAATAAATAAAATACCAGCATTAAAATTATAAGTAAAAATTAAAAACAATGAGTGACAAAGAGAAATTTAATCTAAGCACTTTAACTAAACTTCCCAATCAAAAAAAATCTTCACAGGAAGAGCTTTTTGAATTTGAAGTAATAGGAATGGATTGTACAAGCTGTGCAAAAAGTATCAAGACTTACATGGAAAATGTAGATGGGGTTTTCAAAGTAGAAATCAATTATGCTTCCGAAAGCGGCGAAATAATTTTTGATCCGTCACTGCTCACTAAAGAAAAGATCGTTAAGGATATTAAAAAACTTGGTTATGATGTATCGGGTGATGAAGAAGGATATTTATCCGAACAACTAAAAATAAAAAATCTAAAAAATCAAAGAAACAAAATATTTGTATCTGTATCGTTATCACTCTTAATAATGATACTCAGCATGCGTGATCATTTTGGAATTTCTTTTATTTCTGACATATCAGAAAAGACGTTACTATTAATACTTACTTTATTATCATCTGTAGTTATTTTTTGGTGTGGTTCGAAATTCATCTCAGGAGCATTGATCTCATTAAAGAATCTTTCTTTTGATATGAATACACTTATTTCAATGGGAAGTCTGTCAGCATATTTCTACAGTCTGGTCATTACTCTTAATATAGTATTCGATCTTAAGCTAACATCACTTGCTTCATCGCATGAAGTTTATTTTGAAACCGGTGCAATGATCATTACATTTATTCTGATAGGTAATTATCTCGAGTCTGTAATGAAATCGAAGACACAGACTTCCGTGCAGAAGCTTAAAGATCTTCAGGCAAAAGTTGTGAATGTTATAAGAGACGGAAATGAAATGTTCATTCCATTTAAAAAAGTAAAACTGCATGACATAATACTTATTAAAACCGGCGACAAGATTCCGGTTGACGGGAAGATCATTGAAGGATTTTGTGTCGTCGATGAAAGTGCTATGACCGGAGAAAGTCTGCCGGTTGAGAAAAGAGCAGGCGATGATCTGATGAGCGGTACAGTATTGAGAAATGGATTTGTAAAAATGGATGCATTGAAAGTCGGCAAGGATACTATGTTATCTAAGATAATAGCACTTGTAAAAGATGCATCATCGAATAAACCGAAGATCCAGAAACTTGCAGACAAGATCTCATCTGTATTTGTTCCTATCGTTATTGTCATTGCTGCATTAACATTTTCATACTGGTTTTATATCGCAGATGCTGCTTTCGACAGATCACTTTTGTTTGCTGTGTCAGTTCTGATCATTGCATGTCCCTGCGCTCTCGGACTTGCATCCCCTATTGCGATTGTGATTGGAGTTGGCAGAGCTGCTGAGAATGGAATTCTTTTCAGCAATGTAGATGCAATAGAAAATCTGATGAAGATCGATACTGTATGTTTTGATAAAACAGGAACACTGACTACCGGTGAAATGTCTGTGAAAAATGTTTATACAAGGAATGGATATACGGAATATGACCTGATGAAATATATTTATTCAGTGGAAAAACTTTCAACGCATCCGATTGCAAAGTCTATAAATAATTATTCTGTTGATAATAGCGTTTTGACATTTAATAATGTTACTGATTTTAAAAATGAATCAGGATTTGGGGTCAGTGCTAATGTAAACAATAAAAGAGTAATGATCGGTAATGAAGAGTTATTCAGAAAAAATAATATTACTTTTCCGGAAATATTTTATAATTCAGGTTATACAAATCTCTTTGTAAGTATAGATGAAAATATTTCAGGTATAATTGAAATTGAAGATAAATTAAAAGATGAAGCCAAGAGTGTTATAGAAAAATTAAATAAAAAGAACTTTGACTTATTTATGATCTCAGGAGACAGTGAAAACGCTGCAGCAAAAACAGCTGGCGAACTGGGAATTAAAAACTATTCATTCAAGACTCTTCCTGAAGAGAAAGAAAAAATAATTTCAAATCTTCAGAAGAAAAACAAAAATGTAATTATGATCGGTGACGGGATCAACGATGCTCCCTCTCTTGCTAGAGCAAATGTAGGAATGGCAATTGGTACAGGGCAGGATATTGCAATCGATTCTGCAGATGTAATTTTAGTAAAGGATGATCTGAGAAATATTTTGAAATCAATAGTTATCTCAACTAAGACTGTAAGCATAATTAAACAGAATTTCTTCTGGGCATTTTTCTATAATGCAATAGCTATTCCTCTTGCGGCAGGACTTTTTGTGCCATACGGAATTTTTATCAGCCCTGTCATGGCAGCTATGATTATGGCTTTTAGTGATGTGGTTACTGTGATAGGAAATTCACTGAGACTTAAATATGTAAACATAGACCAATGATAAATGAGTATTGAAAATAAAATAAATGATGTACCCGAAAAAGTTGATTTCGATAATTATGCCGGCAGATATGAAAAAGTTCTGGATAAGCAGCTGGATTTTTTTGGTGAGGAGAATTCTTATTTTGCAGACTATAAAGTAAAACTGGTAAAAGATACTTTGACTTCTGATCCTGAAAATATTCTTGAATTCGGGTGCGGTATAGGTAGGAATTTGAAATTTTTTACAAAATATTTTCCAGATGCTGATATTTATGGATCTGATATTTCTGATAAAAGTCTTGAGATTGCAAAAAATGAAAATCCTTCAGTTAAATTTTTTATGCTGGAAGATGATGTGATCAAAAATTACAAAGGAAAATTTGATCTGATCTTTATATCATGTGTTCTGCATCACATAGCTCCGGACCTTAGAAAAAGTTCGATGGATACTGTATATTCTATGCTGAATAATAACGGAAGTGCATATATTTTCGAGCACAATCCATACAATCCGGTCACTCGTCACATTGTGAATACATGTGAATGGGATACTGATGCAGTTTTATTAAATATGAAAGAGTCTGTGAATTTATTTGAAAATGCAGGACTCAAAGTAACAGAAAAAAATTACACATTGTTTTATCCTGCTGCGCTTAAGTTTTTGAGATTCACTGAAAATTTCTTAAAGAAGATCCCGATGGGTGGTCAGTATTATGTAAAAGCAGTTAAGAAGAAGTAGTCTTTTTTGCCAGCTCGCTGAAGTATTCCTTTCTGTATGAAAACACTTCCTTTATTGTTCCGATTATTACCGAAGGTCTTGCTCCTGTAGAAATTCCGTCCACTCTCGGAAGATGCATTACACCGACTTCCGTTACACTATAATCAAGTAGATTTGCCTTCAGCATTATTTCCGCATCGATGAATGCATCGACTGAATCTATTTTGATTTTTCTGAAAAGATCAGTTTTAAATAATTTAAATGCACAGTCAATGTCCCAGTAATGAATATCAAAAACCAGTTTTAGTAAATAGTTATAGCATAGAGAAGTGAATTTTCTGTAAAGAGAATACTGCTTGTGCTTTCTGTAACCGACTACAATATCTGTAAATGGAAGGAGGGCTACAAATTTTTTCAGTTCATCCAGATCGAACTGATTATCACCGTCCGTATAAAATACATAATCAAGTTTTGCACTCATAAATCCGTCCTTAAGAGTTGCACCGTATCCCATATTTTTCTCATGATGAATGACCCTCACTTTCTCATATTTTTCTGCAAGTGCATCTGCTACTTCATCAGTCTTATCCGGACTTCCATCTTCAATAATTATGATCTCATAATCCTTCAGCTTTAATTCTTCAAGCACTATGACAGCGGCATCTACGACCTTTCCGATATTTTTCTCATCATAATATGCAGGGAAAAATACCGATAATGAAATATCAGAATTATCTGTCATAAATTTTTTTCCTCTGAGAAATGTTCAAATGTTTTTTTAATTCCGTCTTCAAGATTTGTCCGGGGTGACCAGTTAAATGTTTTCTTAACTTTTTCATTATTAAGAATATTTACTGGTACGTCCAGTTTTCTTGACTTCTGATATTCTAAATTTATTTTTTTATCAGTAATATTTTTTATTGTTTCAATGATCTGATTCAGTGAATAGCCCTGTCCGTAGCTTAGATTAAATACTTTCTCATCTGCCTCAATCTTTAACGATCCAGCCAGTACTTCCACTGCGTCTTTAATATAAATATAATCTCTTACCACTTCGCCGTCACCCCATATTTCTATTTTTTGATCATTGATCACCTTATTGAGAAATACTGCAATGGCTCCCTGTGCTGCATTTGGATTCTGTCTCTCACCATATGGGTTTGAAAGACGAAATACAAAATACTTCTGTCCGTAAAGAAAATTAAACAGATATAAATATTCTTCAATAGTTCTTTTTATAATGCCATATGAACAAACAGGATTTGAATAATAATTTTCATTTACAGGAATTTCATCCGGTATACCATAAACAGTTCCACCTGAAGAAAGGAAAACTATTTTTTTTATTTTAAGATTTACACATTCTTTAAAAAGTTTTAAAGACGATATAAGATTTGTCTCGGCGTCATACTCGGGATTATCATTGGATGATGCAGGAAGAGTAGAGCTCACAAGGTGATAGACATAATCAATTCCCTTAAGGGAATTCATCAGATCAAATTCATTATTAAAATCACCTTCAATTACATTTATCCTGTCGAGTATATGTGAAATATTTTTTTTTGAAAAATTAAGCTTATCAAAAACAGTTACGTCATATCCAAGCTCAAGAAGCTTTTCACAAAGATGAGATCCGATGAATCCGCCTCCTCCATAAATTATGCATCTTTGCTTTTTCTTATCTGAATTCATATCCGAAATTTACTGATTAGATTTTTCAAAAATGAATGCTCCAAATCTCTGATCAGATGATACTATTTTATTGAGAAGTTTGTAAGTGCTGTCCTTTTCAAGAGTCTCCAGCTGCACATCATTCAGCATGTCCTTTGGTCTGTAACTATAATGCGAATCCCAGACAATAATGGTACCCGGCTTTATATCTTTCAGATTTTCAAGTATAAGTCTTTTGAATTTTTCAGGAGATTCCCTGTAAAGCTCATCACTGTAAAATGGAATAAAAGTATGATTATATAAAATTTCTTTATCCTTCAGATCAAGAGTATTGAGATATTCTGAAGTCTCTTTCAAAGCTACATTCTCTGTTGATAAAACTTTTGGAGTAAAGCTTATCATCAGATAAACAATTGCGATCATTAATAAAACTGCAGATACTTTATTCAGATATTCAACAGCAGGTTCTTTTTTTATAAGTAATATTATTAAAAATGAAATAGCTATTACAAAGAATTTAGAATACTCAGAAGTCTCGAGTAAAATAAAACCGTTTGTATCTTTAGATAAAAATGCAAGAGTAATAAATGCCAGTATTCCTGTCAGAATATAAGATGACTTTTTAAATGAAGGCATTGCAAGATTATTCAGACCTACAGTAGCAAATAACGCAGCTATGGGTGATATGTGCAGCAGATACCGCCAGTTGCCCGGATTAGCTCCATCGCTGAACATTGTCATAAGCTGAACAAAAAATATTGAAGTAAATATTAAATAGAAAATCCCATACTTCATTAAATATTCTTTTATCTTGTCAGTATCAGATAGGAATCCAAAAAAGCCAAAGAAAAACAGCAGCAATGTAACAGGTCCGACAATGAAAATATATACAAGTAAATAATGTGAAATTCCCTGAGTCTTATAACTATATACCGAAAGCGACATGATCTCCGTTAGTACAAACATTATATCACCGGTTTTTAAAAATCCGAGCAGATCATATATCAGTGGAAATACTGCAAGTAAAATTATCGGCAGATAAACTTTCTTTCTGAAATAGATCACAGCAAAAATTAGTATGATCACAGCTACTTCCTGTCTGACAGTAAAAATGTAACCGCATAAAAGTGCAGACAAAGAATAGCTTTCCTTTTTATAAAGTATAAGAACGAACAATATCAACAGACTCGTGAAAATCTCAGCATATGACCTGAACGACAGATCAAAAAATAACGGCTGCACTGATAAAAGCAGCGCACCGAAATATGCATAATTAATTTTACAGACTTTTAATAAAATGTAAGTGTAATATACTGCCAGCGAAGCTATGAATGCATTGACGATCAGGACTGCATTATAACTGAATAGAGCAGGAATGACCATGAAGATCTTATAACCCGGCTTTGGGGAATTTCCAAGTATAACAAATGGATCGCTCCAGAATGAAAGCATATTAATATACTGCCCTACTTCATCATCCTGATAAAATCCCAGTGAATATTTACTGCTGATAAAATAGATCAATGTAAACAGCGGTATGACTAACCAGAAATATTTTGCTATTAATGGATTGTCATCAAATGGAATTACATTCTTATTATACTTAGCAGAAGTCCCTGAACCTGCAGAGCTCCGCACATTTTTTTTCGATTCTTTTTTTGCCATAAATAAGTTTCAAATATATTAATATAAATCCGCAATTGAAATTACTTTGAAAAGGAGAATGAATAGAT
>DAORRV010000063.1:0-9857 GCA_035443185.1 Ignavibacteria bacterium
CTTTGAGACTTTGAGACTTTGAGACTTTGAGACTTTGAGACTTTGAGACTTTGAGACTTTAAGACTTTGAGGTTTTGAGGTTTTAAGGCAACTGAAAAATGAAAGAAAAGAAATAAATTTTTTTAAAACTCGAAGAATAACCCTGAATTATAATTTCTGTTTGGAGCTTGGATCCGTTCCAGCTCCTGATAAGATTCGTTGAAAAGATTGTCAACTGAAATAAAAAATGAAAGCTTACTTGTTATCTGTTTGCTCAATTTTAAATTCAACAGAAAATAAGAGTCCGGCTCTTCAAAATCATAAAATAAAACTTCTCCAATTTCACTGAGATATCTGCCGTTAACATTCAGATTGAAATCATAATAATTCATGTTCGCAGTAAAGTTGAAATTATTTTCAGGTTTGTATGGAAGGAAATCATTTTCCCTGTTCTCAGAGAGATCTCTTGCCTGCAGATAAGTGTATCCAATATTAAAATAATAATTAACCGGTGAACTGAATAATTTAAAATCAGAATTATAATCTATATAAAATTCAAAACCTTTGACCTGCGTATTGGCAACATTCTGTACCTGAAAAGGACCGTAAAGAGAACCTCCGCCTACATTTACATACTGGATCAGATTAGTATAATAATTATAGAAAAAAGCCATGTCAATATTAAATCTGTTCAGATACTGCTTTCTCATCCCCACTTCAAATGAAAGCATCTCCTCAGGTTTCAGATTTGGATTATACAGAAAATCAAATCCACCAAATAATTCTTTTTTAAAATATAACTCTGCTATCGATGGAGCTCTGAAAGCTCTGCCGCCAAGTAACCGAAATGCTGTATTTGAAAATACTAAATTTGATGAAACCGGACTGTACACAAATGAAAGTTTTGGACTAAGTTGAAAAGAATTTATTCCTGATACAACCTGATTAAAATCTGCCCTTAATCCTATAGTAGAAGTCAAAATGTCATTTCCATTTATATCTTGAATCATCTTCCATTGATCCTGAGCGAATAATCCAAAATTATTCATTTGCTGATCTCCGTACAGAATTTCTTCCGGATCAGATTTTACAATATTGATCTGAACATCAAGTCCTGTCAAAAGATAATTTGACCTGCCCAGCTGAAAATCCATCTGAGTAATATTCCCGATATTATAAGAATCAATAAATGTATTTAGACCTAAACCTGTATCAGCAAACTGTATGGAAACGGGATTGTTTGGATTGTAGTAAGAATTGCTGTTTAAATAATAATAATAAAATCTTGTAGTATATTTTGAATTACTGGTTGGTATTGCTCTGTAAAAAAGATCATAACTCTGAGACTTTTTATTAATGTAATCTCCGATATAAAAATCGGCTACTTTAAATGGCTCGGCTGTCTGTCCGGCATCCTTTTTCCAGTATCTTGGAAAATCACTTTCCGAACTCGTGTACTGAATCGTAGCTTCAAGATCCCTGTTACTGAAAAGATCATAAGTAACTTTTCCTGTCAGACTGTAAAAATCATAGCCTGACTGCTGTGAATATCCGTCGTTATAACTGTAATTTAAATTTGCCAGATATGAAAACTTTTTTATAGTGTTGCTGTGAATTATATTTGCTCCTGATATTGACTGTAATTTATTTGAAAAACTCAAACTGTCAGGAAGCTTTTCATAAAAACCATAATTCATATTCACTGCAGTATATGATTTATAAGTCGGCTTTTTAGTTATCACATTTACTACTCCGCCAATCGCACTCGATCCGTACAGTGAAGAAAATGCGCCTTTCACAACTTCTGTTCTTTCAATTATAGATACAGGAATAAGTGACCATAAAGCTCCTTTGGAATCACCTGTCAGCGAAGGTCTACCGTCAAGTAAAAGCAATACTCTGTTACCAATACCACCACCGGCTACATCTGAAGATGCACGGATTGAAAGTGAATTGACATTTATTCCGCTGCTCCTGTTAATTGTAACTCCCTGCACTTCTTCAAGGACTTTATCAAAAGTCAGAATATTTTTATTATTAATTTCCTCCGAACCTACCACGGAAATTGATGATGGCGTTTGCTGCAAAGTAACTTCTGTCTTGGATGAAGTTACATTGATCTTATCAATCTCAATCTCTGCCTGCTCCATGTAAATATTTTTTTTAAGTACTTCACTTGAATTTATTATTACTACTTCTTCATAATCCGAATATCCTATATGAGAAGCTTTCAGATTGTAAGAGCCACTTTTTATTTTACTGAAACTGTATTCGCCGGATATTTCAGAACGTGTATTAAATTTTTCTCCATTATCAATATTTTCCAGACTGATATTGACTTCCATTAAGATCGAACTTGTTTCCTTATCTATCACCTTCCCTTTGATTACTGATGTGTTTTCTTTTGCTGAAATATTTTTCCCAATTAAGATTAATAAAGTAACGAACAGTATTTTAGAAATAAAAATACTGTTCGTAAAAATTTTAAAAAATTTGTATTTGGAAATCAATTTCATTTTAAAAATTAGTAAACTTTGTTAGTTGTATCCGACCATGAAAGCATGCTTATTCCTTCTGTACCCTGATTTTCAGTTCCGATAGTTGCATTTTTTGGAGGACTTAAAAAACAAGGAGAGTACTGAGCTCTTGCTGTATCACATCCATAAACAGACATTATTGGACTTTGTCCTCCGGTTGCTTTTCTGAAACCGACTGAAATCACATAGCTACCCGGATTAAGATCTTTCAGAGTATATGAATACTGAAGATCCAATACATTGTTAGTTCTTTTTATTGAAATTGTATCAAAAGCGGTAGGACCGGACATTGGAGGCCAGCCTGTTGACGGATATGCAGAAATCAGATATGTGCCGCCGGTTAAAATAAAATTTGTATCTACAAATGTAACTACTCCATTAACTGTATTAGCTGCCGGTCCGACAGGAACTATTACATTGTTTTCATCATCAGAGCAACTGTAAATTGTAATTGTTATTAATAAAACAAATACTGCTGATAATAACGGGTTGTTAAATATTTTATTCAATTTAGTTTTAATTTTTAATTTTTAATTTATAATTTATTTCCTGAATCAAATTTAATAATGTATTTCTTTAACAAATATGATTTTAATCATAATTGATAAATTGTTTTATTGATATTTATAACGTAATAATTCAATAGGTAAATATGATTTTATTACAAATAAATCTGTTTTAAAACAGCTTTAAAATAATACAAGGTATAAGATACCACATTAGTCCTTTTACAAGAAAAAATAATAATCACCAGAAACCGAGTTTCCTTACAGCTGATTTTACTTTTAAGATTTACCTTGCAATGACTTCGTAAGTTTTAAAGTCCGAGGTCATGGGAAGTTCTTCACCTTTTTCTTTTGCAATTTTTATGTCTTCAAATCCCCTTTTATGTCCTTCCAGAAATTCCGGAGATTTTGTCCATCCTTTAAAAGCATCTTCAGTATCCCAGTGACTCACGATTAAATAAATATTACCGCCGTCCATAGGTTTTAATACTTCCATATTATGAAACCCCGGCATTCTGTCTATTGCTTTTGCTCTGGAACCAAACAGTTCCTCAAATCTCTCTCTATAGTGATCCTTGCAGTCAATATAATTTATTGCTACAAATTTCTTTTCTTCTTTTTGCATTATTATTTTTTATTTGATAAAAATTTCATCTGCAAATATAATGCTTATTAAGACTAAGTTCAAATAAGAAAATTTACTCTTTTGAAAATTCCGAGAATATTGCTCGTAATAAAACTCCCGGACTTTCTGAAAATGTTTGAATTGCCGCTATGGCTCTAAGACAAGAAGTTAAAAATCATTCTAAAAATATTTCTTAAAATCTTTGAGAATTGGACACAAATTTTACAAATTTAGAATTGGACAAACTTTGGACAGCTTGTGCAAAATAGATTTAATTGCCTTAAAGACTCCCGGACACAAATTCAAATGTCGAAAAATTTATTTACTTATAGCCTTCGGGACCTGGAGGGAAATTAAGAAATTTTATACTATAACCCTAAGCAGATACCCCTTCAGATACTTAGTTTCAGGCATTTGCGGTAAGACCGGATGGTCATAAGAAGAATTTCTGAATTCAATGATCTGTATCTTTCTTTTTGCTTTTTCAGCACTTTGAACAAGCATTTCTTCAAATGCTTTTTCACTAATATGATGGGAACATGAAAATGTAAATAAAAATGAATTAGGCTTTAGCAATTTCATCGCCTTATAATTTAATTCTGTATAACCTTTTATAGCTGTATATATATTTTTTTTAGACTTTGTAAATGAAGGCGGATCTAATATCACAAAATCAAATCTGTCTGTCTTTTGAAAATATTCATTCACCAGTTCAAATACATCTGCTTTTTTAAAATCAATATTTTTAATTTCATTAAGCATTGCATTACCTTCAGCCATATTTATGGAATGTTCAGAAGAATCCACTGCAGTAATAATTTCAGCACCCGCTAAAGAAGCATTCAGCGCAAAGCCTCCTTCATTACAAAATAGATCAAGTACTTTATCACCTTCCTTTATATATTTTCTCAGTAAAGTTCTGTTTTCCTGCTGATCTAAATAATAGCCTGTCTTCTGACCTTTCAAAAGATCTATATTAATTTTTATTCCATCAATTTCAACTTCAAATTTTCCAGCTTCACTTCCCGATCTGTCAAATAAAATGCCTTCAGTTTTTTCCAATCCTTCAAGCGTCCTTATCTCATTATCATTTTTCTCAACGACTAAATCAGCTTTGAAATTTGTATCAAGTACTTCTGTAATTTCTTTCTTAAACAATTCCATCCCTGCAGAAAATATCTGTATTGAATACTTATCTCCGAATTTATCTATGATAAGCCCCGGCAAAAAATCACTCTCGCTGTTTACCAGTCTGTAAACCTCACCCGAATTTACTTTCTTTTTTCGAAGCGAATTTGCCATACTGATGCGCTTAAATATAAAATTTTTGTCAATCTCTTCTTCCGGCTTTGAAGTCAAATGTCTGTAAGCAATAAGAGAATTTTTATTATAAAATCCCTTTCCTAAAAAACTTCCGGATGCTGAATAAAGATCTGTGATCTGACCATTCTTTTCAAAATCAATTATACTGTCAATCTCATTACTGAATATCCACTGATGACCACTGAGCAGCCTTCTGTCTTCATTTTTCTTTAATACTATTTTCATCTTTGTCTGTAATTTATAATTTTATTTAATATTAAATTTTTTCAGATCAATATCCATCATACATTTAAAATGATTCTCCGGACATTTGGGAAGACCGATATGTGAACATGGTCTGCAGTTTAAACCGTTTACTTCTAATACTTCTGATGTTTCAATCTGAGGAAAAAATCCAAACTCCTTTACTGTCGATCCGAATATTGCATATGTCTTTTTATTTAACGCCTCGCTCAGATGCAGGGCTGCGCTGTCATTGCAAATCACATACTCACTTCCCCTGATCACTGATGCTAATTCACTTATCGATAATTCCCCGCAAAGATTTTTAGTATTGCTGCATTCTGAATTTATTTTACTGCAGATCTCCATATCGATATCATCTTTGCTGCCTGTTAATATAAAGGTTTCATTTTCTCTGAAACGAATAAACTCAATGAACTTCGCAGCCGGATATGTCTTTGTGAAATGCCTGGCCGAAGGTGAAATTACAGCATAAGGAAAATCAAACTTTTTTTCCACAGATATTTTCAGATCGCCGGTTGTAAACTTTAACTCATCTTCAGTTAAATTTTTACTTAATGTATGAAGATATTTTTTATAGACAGGAATAATTTCTTTAAATAAATTTATCTTAAATTTTACTAGGATCATTTTCATAAAATTATTTTTGACAATCCTTCTCACTTCTGCACCGCTGCCTCTTGTGAGATAAATGCTTTTGAAATTTTTATGAATGTCGAGGATCAGATCATATTTCTCATCATGAATTTTATTTTTTGTAATGCTGAGATCACTGTCTGTTTCAATTATCTTATCAACATTCGGATTAAGCGTAATCACTTCAGAAAACTTCTTTCGTGTGAGAAAATGTAACCCGGCTTGCGGATATTTTTTACGCAGAATTTTAAGCAACGGAAATGAGAGTATAATATCACCAAGAGATGAAAGTCTGACAACAAGTATTTTTTTATATTCAGGCAAATATATTTGAGAATGTTATTTCAAACTTAAATTTGTATCCACAAGCTGATGTGAAAAATCTGAAATATCAGTATGTAAAAATAAATGGTCGACGAAAGCCGGGCCGTATTTATTCAAAAAATAGGTGATGTTTAAAACCCTCTCCTGCAGCGTATTATCAGGATATACATTTATCAGAATTTTTTGAAGCTGATTTGAAATTACTTCACTACTCTTTGACTGTGCATCCGAAAATCTTTCCTTTGCTACATTCATTGATTCGAGGAACTGCTCATTCCTTTTCGAAAGTGCCTTCGTCTGATTTGCATCAATATTCTCAAGTGTCTTTTCATAAGTATAAAATAATGCCCGCAGTTCATCTTTGAATTCTGAAAAAATTTCATCTGCATTATATTCATTTGTCTTCCCTATAAGTTTTTTACTTAACTCTTTTTCATCAAAAAGCTCTTCGAATTTCAATCCGTACTTTTCCAGAAATACTATTACTTTTTTTTCTAATATTGTAATCGATGTCCTTGGATAAATTACAGGCATTGGAATATTAAACCATTTATATACTTCCCTGAACTGCCCGAAATATGAGATCTCCGAAGGTCCGCCTACATACGCAATTGTCGGCACAAGATAATCCTGACATATCGGTCTTGTTACTACATTCCAGCTAAATCTTTCGGGATTACTTTCCAATAATTCAAATAATTCTTCTTTTGAAAATTTTGTACGTGAATGTCTGAGCGCAAATATTTCTCCATCTCTCGGCTCGATCAGATATCTGTTTCCTTCATGAATATAAAAAAGGTTTATAGCTTTTGGCTTTACCTGAACAGCAAAATTTTCTTCAAGTTCGACTGATGTATCTATTACTTTTTCACATACTGCAGGAAAGGTACTAAGCTCTTTGTGAAATACCGGCTTCAGCATTTTCTTTAGTCTTTCATCTGTAGCATCAATAAAAATTAATCCTTTATCTCCAATCAGATTATTCAGTAATTTTGCAAATGCTGTTTTAAGATCAGCACCTTCAGTATATGCTTTTCTGATATTATCAAATAAATCTTTACTGAAATCTGTACCGTTCATTGAATTTTCGACTTCATCAATATACTCACTGATCCGTCCGTCAAGTTTTATATTTCCTGTCGGCTCATAATATTTTTCCTTCTCTTCTCCCCCTACATAATAACTTACATTTTTTAATTCATTTTCTTTGCTGATGATATTCACATTATTGATCTCAAGGAAATCATGATCATCTGCTTCCAGCCAGAATACAGGCACAAATTTATATTCTGGAAATTTCTCACGTAATTTTTCACAAAGCTGTATCGTATTGAGTGTTTTAAGAATTGTATAGTAAGGACCTGTTAAAAAACCAAGCTGCTGTCCTGTCACAACTGCAAATGAATCCTTTTCATTAAGTATCTGAATATTCTCAAATGTCTCATCACCCGATCCAAAGATTTTATTCTGCTCTTTTAAAACTTCGACCAGCTCATTCCGAAAGAAATTTTTATTATTAGCATATGATTCTTTTTTGATCTCTATACATTCTCTGAAATCTGAATCACTTCTGAAATCATATTCATAGAATTTTGATATGCTGCTGAAATCGTTTATGTATTTTATGAAAAGTTCGCTGAATGACGGGATAGAAGTGTAGTCTATAGACATTTACAAAATTTATTTATTTAAGAAAAATTAATCATTAATATTCTAATATGAAATTTATTAATTTTAACGAAACTTAATTTAAATAAAATTTAAGATCCTGCTCGTTCCCAAACTCCAGTTTTGGAACGCACTTGAAATTGATACTCTGTTTCAATTTCAATGTATTCAGCCGGGGATCGTTTAAAAAAGAACAGTAAAAGTTATAAATATTTAATTTTATATTAAGACACTTTTGAAAAAAGTTTTAAATCAAATTTAAAATATTTTATTTTAATAACTTTTATAAATTACATTTATGAATTTTAAGTACCTACTATTTACAACACCTCCCAAACCTCCCCCTATCTAAGAGAAGGGCAAGTGTGGGTATTTAGAAGGAATATTTACATACAAAGATTTAATTGAATCGAGCCGTAGTTGGTTTTTATAAAAGTTTTTTGGCAGGTTTTGAGATAGAAAATTCATTCAATTAACTTTTTGGCTATCAGGATCCTTAGACTAAATATATTTTTAAATTCAAATATCAATAAAACTTTTTAATAATAATACAAAACTCATGAAAACTTTAACACTGATATTTTTATTTTTCACAGCAATAAGCTATGGAAACTATTCTACACCCGGTACAGGCATAACCTGGAACTTAGACAGTCTCGTCGCTAACTCTGCCGGCAATGTCACAAATTCCGGCGGTATTTATTTTGTAAATGATACCATTACTATTTCAGCAAATGATACAATTAAAATATTGAATGCTGCTGAATTAAGATTAGGAACATCAGTATTCATTGACATATTTGGTGTGATGATTGCAAACCCTGTCAATCCGGCGGACTCAGTAAAGATCACTGCTCAGGACACTGTTGTTAAATATCTTGGTCTGAAGTTTGAAGATCAGTCAGATGGATCGCTTTTGAGAAATGTAATTTTCGAATATGGAAATTCGATCAGGATGCTCGACTGCAATATCACTATTGATAAATGTGTACTCAGATATAATACTCTAAGCAGTTCTTTCGGCAGCGGTGCGATCTCACTTTTCAGATCAAATTCAATTATTTCAAACTGTAAAATATTCAGGAACAGACGAGCTGCAATAACTTCAGGTGCAAACATTGCGTCTTCTCCGCAGATTTTAAATAATCATATTTATGAAAACAATACCGATAATGCCAATGTACCTCAGATAAATTTTGGTGCTACAGGTCCGGAGCAAATGGTAATCAGAGGAAATACAATCACAGGACTTTTTACAAACTGCGGGGGAATTTCTTTTTTACCGGTTGGGTCTATTCCTGATGCTGTGATCGAAAACAATATTATAAAACATAATCGATACGGTATTGCAATACAGGGCGGACCGTCAAATATTCTCATCAAAGGAAATATTATTGACAGCAATAACATACAGGGAAATCCTGCACTCGGAGGCAGCGGAATTAATTTTAACGGTACTTCAACTCAGGTTACAATAGTCTCTGAAAATATTATCAGAGGAAATCTATGGGGTGTTACAATTCAGAATACAGCAAAGCCGAATCTGGGAGACAGCATAAATTTAGGATTCAATGAATTATATGACAACGGAAATTCCGGAAAGACATTTGATCTTTTTAATAATACACCTGACACAATAATGGCTGAAAATAATTACTGGGGAACAGATAATATAGATTCAGTAGAAGCACATATCTTTCATAACCCTGACAGCTCAGCATTGGGATTTGTTGATTTTATGCCGATCAGAATTATTACAGGAATAAATCAAAGCAGCATAAATATTCATCAAAAAAGTTTTCAATTATTTGATGCATATCCAAATCCGTTCAATCCATCTACAGTCATCAGATTCAGCATCCATGAAAATAAGAATGGATCAGAATTTTACAATTTAAGAATATTTGACATTACCGGAAGACAGATCTCAGAATTAATAAACGGAGAGATACGCCCGGGTAATTACTCGGTTACTTTTAATGCAGCAGATCTGCCGGCGGGTGTGTATCTGTATCG
>DAORRV010000063.1:9957-22120 GCA_035443185.1 Ignavibacteria bacterium
ATTACTCGGTTACTTTTAATGCAGCAGATCTGCCGGCGGGTGTGTATCTGTATCGCTTGAGCAGTGGAAGTTATAGTGTATCTAAGAAATTGATGTTGATTAAATAATTTGTGTAACAGAATTTAAAAGTGGTCTTTTTTGATTTATCATTATATTTTAAATTTACTTTCTAACCTAATGACATTACAGTTTGCTCACCATTCTGTCATTCAAGCGAGCTCCTAACTGGAATCCAGTTATAACGGAAACTAAAAAGAATTGTAAACCTAGAGTAAATGACTATATAAATTCAAGAACACATGCGTTCCAAAAAATTTGCGAATTATTAAATAGATTCTCTTACACTCCCCTTCTCAGCAATATCTTGTAAGAATTAAAAACCAAACAAAGAATATCATACAGCTAAGAATTATTCCTGCAACAGGAGTGAGTACCATCCATATTACTTTTTGCTTTTTTATATATAAATAAGGTACAACAATTGATGTCATGATGAGAGGAATGGGAAATCCAAATAAAACTAACATATAAACCCACTCAGGTGGACTCTTTACACATCCCATTACAATTACTGAAACCATTAAGAAAGCACTTCCCGCAGCAACAGCAGCCAGGATAAGAATAATAAATCCGATTAAAATACCTTTTGCAATATGCTTCTTATCCGGTGAATGGTGTGTTTCCATTATTGTATTTTTTATGATTGCAAAAAATATTTAGAAACATAGTCAGCGACCAAAAGATTTTGATGGTGACGTTGAACATTTATTCTCTGCAAAGAAACTTTTTGAAACACCTGCTATGACGAATACACTACAAATTTTTGGTCCCCACCTAACTAAATTCCATAGAACGTTAGACGAACTTGTAATGCTCTAGGAAACCAAACACATCTATACTTTCATTGTAAAATTCTGTGGATACTTCATAATTAAATTCATGTCAAAGATTTAGATTATATTAATTTAGCAGTTAAATATTCTCTGTTCATCTTTGCGATCTTTTCCACGGAAATATTTTTCGGACATTGTGCTTCACATGCATAAGTATTAGAGCAATCACCGAATCCTTCTTCATCCATTTTTGCGACCATATTCTGTACCCGGTTTTGTGCTTCTACTTTTCCCTGCGGTAACACAGCAAAATGCGAAATCTTAGATGCGACAAATAACATTGCCGAAGAATTTTTACATGCAGCCACACATGCGCCGCAGCCAATACAAATAGATGCGCTGAAGGCTTCTGCAGCATCTTCTTTGGATATAAGGATATCATTTCCATCCTGTGCGCCTCCGGTATTTATTGAAACAAAACCTCCGGCAGCAATGACTTTATCAAACGATGAACGGTCAACAACAAGATCTTTAATAACTGGAAAAGCTTTTGCTCTCCATGGCTCGACTACGATCGTTTCACCATCTTTGAAAGACCGAACGTGTAACTGACAGGTAGTCACTCCCGGAACAGGACCATGCGCCCTGCCGTTGATCCACATACTGCACGTACCGCAAATTCCTTCACGGCAATCACTGTCAAATGCGATTGGCTCTTCACCTTTGTTAATAAGATCTTCATTCAGATAATCAAACATTTCGAGAAATGACATATCCGGAGATACATCATTCACAGGATAAGTCACTAACTTACCTTCCGAGTTTTTATTTTTCTGACGCCATACTTTAAGAGTAAAATTCATGTTCTCTATATAATAAATTATATTAAATTATAGATTTTAAATTCTGTTTATTATTTAATATCTGCAGATTTTTTTTCACAATCATAACCTTAATAGAATATGATCCTCAATTAAAGTCTCTGACTTTTTAATTATTTGTAACTTCTTTTTGAAATATGTATCTCATTAAATTCCAGATTTTCTTTATGCAGATCCCAGGAATCATTTCCGTTTTTTTCCCAGGCAGCAACATAAACAAAATTTTCATCATCTCGTTTTGCTTCTCCTTCTTCTGTCTGAAACTCTTCACGAAAATGTCCGCCGCAGCTTTCATTCCGGTGCAATGCATCTACACACATTAATTCACCAAGTTCTAAAAAATCGGCAACCCTTCCTGCTTTTTCCAGTTCAGTATTTAATTCATTTGCTTCTCCGGGTATGCGAACATCTGACCAGAAATTTTCACGCAAAGTTTTTATTTCTTCAATAGCTTCTTTCAATCCTGTTTCACTTCGGCTCATTCCGCATTTATTCCATAGGATCAATCCAAGCGTTTTATGAAAATGATCAACTGACTTTGTTCCTCTGATGCTCATGAGTTTATTGATTTGTTCTTCTACTTTTTTCTCAGCTTCTACAAACGCATTATCATCAGTAGATATTGGTTTTGTACGAATTTCATCTGAAAGATAAACTCCAATTGTATATGGAATCACAAAATATCCGTCTGCAAGTCCCTGCATCAATGCGGACGCGCCAAGCCGGTTAGCACCGTGATCAGAAAAATTGGCTTCTCCCAGCGCATATAATCCCGGAACGTTTGTCATAAGATTATAATCAACCCACAAACCTCCCATAGTATAATGCACAGCAGGATATATCCGCATCGGAACTTCATAAGGATTCTCATCCGTAATTTGCATATACATATCAAATAGGTTACCATATTTTTCTTTCAAAACTTCCTTACCTAATTTATTTATTTCTTCATCAGAAGCATTGTGAATATTTTTTTTATGAGCTTCAATTGTTCCGTAACGCTTCATGCTTGATGCGAAATCCAGATATACTGCCATCTTAGATGCGCCAACTCCGTGACCGGCATCGCACCTTTCCTTGGCGGCGCGGGATGCAACGTCCCTCGGCACGAGATTTCCAAAAGCCGGATATCGTCTTTCGAGATAATAATCGCGTTCTTCTTCAGGGATATCGTTTGCTTTACGTGTATCATCCTTTTTCTTTGAGACCCAGATCCTTCCGTCATTACGCAATGACTCACTCATCAGGGTAAGCTTTGACTGGTGAGTACTGCTGACCGGAATACATGTAGGATGAATTTGCGTGTAACAGGGGTTTGCAAAATATGCTCCCTGTTTATGCGCTTTCCAGGCTGCTGTTACATTGCTCCCCATTGCATTTGTTGACAGATAAAATGCATTTCCGTAACCTCCTGTACACAGCAATACAGCATGTCCAAAGTGACGTTCCAGTTTTCCGGAAATCAGATCACGGGCTATGATGCCTCTTGCTTTGCCATCGATCTTAACTATGTCAAGCATTTCATGACGTGAAAACATCTGTACTGAACCTATTCCGATCTGACGCTCCATTGAATTATAAGCACCCAGCAGTAACTGCTGACCTGTCTGACCTGCAACATAAAATGTACGCTGTACCTGTGTTCCCCCAAAAGAGCGGTTGCTTAATAAACCTCCATACTCCCTTGCAAAAGGAACTCCCTGTGCTACACACTGATCAATTATATTACCGCTGACTTCTGCAAGTCTGTATACATTTCCTTCACGCGATCGGTAATCTCCTCCTTTAATTGTATCATAAAATAATCTGTACACAGAGTCACCGTCGTTCTGATAATTCTTCGCGGCATTAATTCCGCCCTGTGCCGCTATACTGTGAGCCCGTCTGGGTGAATCCTGAAAACAAAATACCTTTACTTTATATCCCTGCTCTGCTAAAGATGATGCGGCAGATGCGCCTGCTAATCCTGATCCAACTACTATGATCTCAAGGTTTCTTTTATTTGAAGGGTTAACAAGCGGTACAGTAGAACAATATTTTGTCCATTTACTTTCAAGAGGACCTTCAGGAATTTTGCTATGGATATCTGACATAATTAATATTTGATATAATTAGGTATAAGAATTTTTATTTTTAAATATTATTTCAAAAAACCAAAATATATTGCGATTGGCATTAAAGCAAAAATTAACGGGATCAAAATGGAAAATAATTTTCCGGTCAGCTTAATTAAAGGCGTATATTTTTTATTATTTAATCCCATTGACTGAAAAGCCGACTGAAACCCATGCAACAAATGATATGCAAGTGAAATCATTCCGAGGACATAAACAACTACCACCCAGCCGATAGAAAATACTTCAAGCATTTTTCCATAGATGTTTTCATACTCTTTTCCGTCAATCATTACAGGCGGTAAGCCTAATCCGGTAAAACGTGTTTGAAGCCAGAAGTGTAAAAGATGCAAGATCAGAAACATCAAAATCAATGTTCCGAGTAATCCCATCCATCTGGAATACCATCTGCTGTTTGCTTTGCCGTCAAAGACATTATACTTTATAGAGTTTGCTTTCTTATTGTCTCTTGTTACGATCAAAGCCTGTACAATGTGCCATATAATTCCGGCGAATAATACTATCTCCATTGTTCTAATAAAGATGTTAGTTCCCATGAAATGAGCAGTGACATTAAATAAATTGCCTCCATCGTTCAAAAATATTGTGGCGTTTATAGCGCAGTGTACGATCAGAAAAGAAATCAGGAAAAGTCCCGTAATACCCATTGCAAATTTCTTACCTACAGATTTACTAAAGATCCCGCTTAAGAATGTTGTCATTAATTAATTTTATCAGTTATAATTACAATTTTCAAAAATCTTAACTCTGTATTTATTTGAAGTTTATTTTAAAAATACTTTTTAATATTTTGGTTTCTCAGTTAAACTGATCTCTAATTCCTATCCGGAGGATTGAAATTACTAAGTTATTTTTACGCCGTATTTAATTTAACTAAGGGCTTACTTTAATATTGAAAAAGCATGAATTAAATTCGTATTAAAACGATTTTTCGTAGAATATGAAATTCTTAACTAAAAGAAATACTTAAACAGCAACTATGGCTCATTGTAATATATCAGGGTTTAAATATTTTCTCATTTTAAAAGCTTTTTAATTTCCCTAAAATCGTGTCTAACTTCGAAGTCATTTTATCCAATGCACCATCTACAGCATCTTCAACTCTGTCTTCATGATCCGTTACTGCTACAGGATCCATTCCTTTCAATCTCGCTTCGAGTACACACTTAATGTCTTTCTGTCCTTTTTTCTTGCTGTTCTCATCGGAAAGATGAACTTCAATTCGCGTAATCCTTTCACTAAATCTTTTTAATGAAATTGATATCGTTTCAATTATTGGATCAGTCTTTTCCCTAGTTCCTGAAATATGATTATCGGTATTAATTTGGATTTTCATTAGATTATATTTTTATTGAAGATATGAGGTTATTTAAAATTGTGTGATAAATAAAATTTCGAGCAGGTGGTTCTGTTGTTGGCTGCTGAAAAAGTTTTTTGGAAATGAATCGCAAAATTCAAATAAGATAAAAAAACTTTTTGTAAAATCATCAAAGGCGAATTTAGCAATTGGTGTTAAAATCCTAAAAAAATTTTGAAACAATTAAAGATGGCACAGATCAAACGTCAATCAGGAATTATCTTCGTCAGATAATTTATCATTGAGTTTTTCAATTTTCTCTTCAATTATTTCTTTGATAGACTTTAATTCTTTTTCTGGATCATCAATTGTATTCTCACCAATTGATCTTACTTTTTCTTTTGCATTTTTGAGAATTTCATTTGCTTCGTCAAGAAGAATACCTGATCTTTCTTTTGCTTCAGTTACAAGATCTTCAGCTTTCTTTTTTGCAGTTGACAGAAATTTACTGGCATTTCCTAATTCCTCATTAGGATCAAAATAATCATCTTCCATGAAATTTTCTGTTCCGCGGTTTCGGACAATTAGTGTAATAGCTACTCCTGCTGCTATACCAGACACTAACCCTATTAATAATTTATTTGACAAATCAGTTATATTTAATTTTTATTTTAAAAATACTACACAGGCAATTACAGTCGTCCATAATCCGTTCTTATCACCTTCTGCTGACTGTGTTACGTTAAAAGTTTTAATTATCTTACCGCTTTGTTTATATACGTTTTCTCTTTTATTCCATGCAGTCTCTGAATCAAATTCAATTCCAAGAGTAGTTGCAAGCATTGTCGCAGCAAGATCTTCTGCATATTCACCGGATACTTTTTCAGGTTCGCCGTAAGGATGATGCTCGGAAATATATCCATAATGACTGTCATCTTTAGGCAGAGCAATACCAATAGAAGATGCGATTAATCTGTTAGGTTCATTTGTGAAATTTCTTGCCATGACGCAAAATGTGATCTCACCCGGCTCTAGCAAAGCTACACCTTGAGCCTTTGTAATCCTTTTACAGCCGCCGGGAAAAATGCTTGATACTGTAACTATATTACTTTTTTCTATACCTGCATTTCTTAATGCAAGTTCAAAGGACTGAAGATAATCTTTATGTCTTCCTACACCTTTGGTTATAAATAATTTTGTTGGTTTAAACAATTATATTCTCCTTTTTTAAAGCTTACTGTTTAATTAATTTTAAAAATTTTCTTTTACCTACTTTAAAAATCATTCCGTTTATTATATCTATTTCTGAATTTACATCTGTAATTTTCTTACTGTCAATACTAACTGCTCCCTGCTCTATTAATCTTCTCGCATTTGAATTTGACTCCGCAAGATTTCCCTTTGTCATTATCTCAATCAACTTCATTTTTTCCTGATCAAAATTCATCTCAGGTATTTCATCAGGAATTCCTTTCTTAATAAATATCTCATCAAATTCTTCAATTGTCTTTGTTGCTATCTTCTCATCATAATATTGCTTCACAAGTTCAATTCCAAGTCTTCTTTTTAAATCCCTTGGATTATTATTCTTATCTTCAAGAGTTTCTTTTATCGACTTCAATTCCTTTTTATCAACTCTCGTGCAAAGCTCAAAATAATCATAGATCAAAGTATCAGGAATACTCATCGTCTTTCCAAATATATCTTTTGGCTCATCTGAAATGCCAATTGCATTATCAAGCGACTTGCTCATTTTTTCATAACCGTCAGTGCCGACAAGCAAAGGCATTGTTATCACAATCTGTTGTTCTTTACCATATCTCTTCTGAATATCACGACCGACAAGATTATTAAATTTCTGATCAGTGCCACCAAGCTCTACATCAGCATCTATAGCATAAGAATCATAACCCTGCATTACAGGATACAGCATTTCATGAAAAGAAATTTCAGTATGCTCCTTTAATCTGTTTGTAAAATCATCTCTTTCGAGAATTCTCTGAACTGTAAACTTGCTCAGAATTTCTATCATATCTTTCAGATCAAGTTTCGAAAGCCATTCAGAATTATAGACAACTTTAGTCTTATCCAGATCTAAAATTTTTCCGGCTTGTTCAAAATACGAAACACCATTTTCTCTGGTCTCTTCAAAAGTAAGCTGAGGTCTTGTCTTCTTTTTACCTGAAGGATCTCCGATCATAGCAGTATAATCACCTACTATTAAAATTGCATTATGTCCAAGATCCTGAAACTGTCGTAGTTTATTTAATACTACAGAATGTCCGATATGCAGATCAGGACTGGACGGATCACAACCCAGCTTTATATTTAAAGGTATATTCTTTTTTAAAGAAATTTCAAACTTTTTTAAAAGTTCTTCTTCAGGTATGATCTCAACTGTACCTGTTTTTATAATATCAAATTGCTCTTTTACTGATGGAAACATTTAAATTCTGCTCAGATTTCTTTCAACTTCGCGTTTCTTGATCGATTCGCGCTTATCATATAATTTTTTACCTCTTGCAATTCCAATTTCAGCTTTTACATTTGAATTTTTAAAGTACAGCTTTAAAGGTACAAGTGTCAGCCCTTTTTCCTGAAGCATCTGTCTGATCTTTCTGATCTCTTTTTTATTCAGCAATAATTTTCTGCTGCGGTTAGGTTCGTGATTGTTTAAATTTCCGAAACTGTATTCATTAATATGAGAATTCACAAGCCATACTTCGTTATCTTTTATTCTTCCATAAGATTCCTGCAAATTTGCCTTACCGGCTCTGAGTGATTTTACTTCAGTTCCTTTTAATACAATTCCGGCTTCATAACGTGAAATAATTTCGTATTCAAAATTAGCTTTACGGTTTGTTACAATTATCTTAATTTTGTCGGTTCCCTGATTCAAGTGTATGCAAATTAAAATTTAAAAAAAGTAAAATCAATTAACATTATGATGAAAATTAAACAATTTGAGCTAAATCCATTCAGTATGAACTGCTATCTTTACTATGATGAAGAAAATAAAGACGGTGTAATAATTGATCCGGCTGCTTTTACTGAAGAAGAAAAAAAACAGATCACCGATTTTGTTGAGTCAAACAGAATTAAAGTAAAATACATTATCAATACTCACGGACATCTTGATCACATTCTTGGAAACAATTTTGCTAAAAATTATTTCAATGTACCTGTTTATATGCATAAAGATGACAATTTCATGTTAAAAGAATCAAAAGAACAGGCAAGATTTTTCGGACTGGATTTTCCCGAACCTCCGCCGACAGATGTTTTTATAAATGAAGATACCGTACTGACTATAAACGATACTGACTTAACTTTTATAAATACACCGGGTCATTCTCCAGGAAGTGTCTGCATCATTGATCATAAAAACAAAAATGTTTTCTGCGGTGATCTGATATTTAATAAAGCCATCGGCAGAACTGATCTGCAGGGTGGTGATCTTAATACTCTTATCAGTTCAGTAAAAAACAAATTATTTAAAGTCTGCTCAGATGATTACAAATTATATCCGGGTCACATGGACGATACAAATATCAAAGATGAGAAGAGTTCAAATCCATTTCTAATCTGAGTATTTTTTAAACATCCGGAGTAAATTTTTCTGCAAGTTTTCTTATATCTGCATCAATTTCAGAATGGTATCTGCTCGAAGGTACTATGAATCTCAGCAAATAAGTATAATTATTTCCTTCCGCGATCTTTGTCCTGTAGTAATACAAAATTTCCGTAAATTCTGAATCCTGATAAAGACAGCTTTTGCCGTCATAATTCCCTGAGTCAAAATCTTTATATGAGCCGTCCTTTTTAGGAATGTTAAGCGTAAGATCTTTTTCTAATGTATATACAAAATCATCAAGATTTTTTACTTCATTCACTTTAAAAGCAAGGAGCATTATAGCTATCTTTCCGTCATCCCTGTCAAATGTATATGATATTGCATCGTTTTTATTTGTCTCTTCGACCTTCCTTTCAGTCCAGCCGGCAGGTAAGTTAAATTTAAACTTATAATCTTCGTTGTTAATATTTATTTTGTCCTGAGAAAAAACATTCCCGGAAAAAATAAACAGGATCATTGCGAGTATTGATAAAGTTTTCATTATATTTTTTTAATTATTTTAATTTTATTATTTGGGTAATTTTTCTTTCATCAAATTATATTCATTCCTAAAAAGCCCTTTAGTAGAATCAGGTTTTGGACTAATTTTATTTAATTTTTCGTGTACATTTTCAATCCTGTCCATTGGAAGAGGATGAGTAGCTAACAGTCTTTCCAGATCTCCGGGAGTCTGACCTTTTTTACTTTGCTCCAATCTTATTTTTTCAAAAAAGTCTAATATACCACCCGGAAAATATTTAGTACTTTTTAAATAATTTATGGAAAAATTATCTGCATCTTCTTCATCAGCCCTGCTGTTTGCAAGGAATCCGAGACCTACAAATAAATTAGCAGCAATCTCTCCGAATGCACTTGGATTGTTTCCAAGAATTAAACCCAGAACCACACTGACTCCATAATAAGATGTCAGACGCTGAGTCATATGCCTTCTCTCAGCATGTGCGATCTCATGACCTATTACACCTGCAAGTGCTGCTTCATTATCAAGAAATTTAATCAAACCGGTATATACATAAATATATCCGCCGGGCAGGCAAAATGCATTTACTGTGCTGTCATCATGTATCACATAAAAAGTATATGGAAACACATTTTTATATTTAATATATGGAGAATTATTCAACACGTAATTACCAAGGCCGCTGACATAATCTTTTACAGCTTGATTTCCAACCATTACTGGAAACTGTTTCGGGTCGTCTTTGATCTGCTGATTTACTTCTTCTCCCAGCTTAACGTCATCCTGCACCGAATACATATTAGATCCGCAGCTGTAAACCCCTGACAATATAATTACAGCAGAAATTAACAGAAGTGTCAGATATCCGTTGAAGTTTTTCTTAATTATTTTAAAGTGTCTTTGCATAATATATAATGGGGTTCAACTTTTATAAAATATTTTAGTTCCTTTTAATTTCCTTTAAAATTAGATCTCCTCTTTTCAAGAAATGAGTCGATCCCCTCTTTGAAATCATTAGTACTTCCTGCAATTTCCTGATACTCACCTTCTTTATTAAGTATTTTATCAAGATCAGATTCGAAAGAACTTTTCAAAAGATCTTTTATCATACCGATTGCAGCAGTTGGTCTGGATGCAAACTGTAGTGCAATAATGTCTGTGTATTTTTTTAGCAATGAACCTGATACAACTTTATTCAAGAGTCCTAATTTCAAAGCTTCTTCTGCAGATATTTTTTCTCCTGTCACACAAAGTTCAAAAGCCTTTGCATATCCGACTATTCTCGGAAGAAAAAAAGATGATCCACTGTCAGGTACAAGACCAACATTTATAAAGACCTCGGTCATAGAACAACTTTCAGATCCAATTCGGTAATCACAAGCCAGTGCAAGTGACATTCCAGCTCCTGCTGCTACACCATTGAGGGCACAGATAACAGGTATTTTCATTTCACTGATCTTTTTAATCAGTGGGTTATATTTGTTGTCTAATATTTCTTTGAATGTCGATTTACTTTCATTAAAAGCTTTCAGATCCTGTCCTGAACAAAATGCTTTTCCCGAACCGGTTAATACTATACATCTTATTTCTTTATCCACATCAGCTATTTCAAAAGAATCTGTCAGCTCAGTCAGCATATCCTCATTAAAAGCATTAAAAACATCAGGTCTGTTTAGAGAAATGTAAAGAATGCTTTCTTTCTTTTCAAAAATAATTGTATTATACATGCAATTTTAAATTTAGGTGAAAATTTAGCGATATTAATTTAAAAATTAACTGAACTTTTGAATATTATTTCTTTCCAGAATATCTTTGGTTTTCATATGTCTAATCTCAAATTGCTTTCTAATCATTCTGTTCAAAAATAGCTTGTCAGCAATTTTCCCAATAAATCCAAACGGAAGTTCATAATTTAAAGAATCTGTCATAAGTGTTTTTCCATTTTTCTCAGTGAAAATATGATCATGTTTCCAGTATTTAAATGGTCCGCTTATCATTTTATCTGTTATTAAATTGAATGGCTTTAAATTTTCGATTTGCAATTTCCAATAATTACTAATTATTCCAAACTGACTGATCTTTAATTCAATAATACTTCCTTCTTTCAAAGGCAGTTCTAAATTCAGTATACCTACCTTTATATTATCAGGAGAGATCTTAACAAGATTGTTTGTGTCCGAATGAAAATTAAAAGCATCTTTAATTTTGCAATCTATCAATATACTTGTCTCAAAGATGTTCATTTTTAAATGAATTTAATTAATTTATTTTGCTAATATTCACAAATTAAATCAATAAAACAGTTCAAATGACTCCAACCAAAATTCTAATGTGTAAGCCTGATTATTTTGAAGTAAATTATTCGGGCAATGAATATATGAAAGACAATATTGGAAAAGTAGATCATGAAATTGCTATGAAGCAATGGTCAGATCTAAAGTCAATATATGAAAATCTGCATTTTGAAGTTTTACTTATTCCATCGGCGGAAGGTCTCGTGGACATGGTTTTTACTGCGAATCAATCACTGCCTTTTTTGGATGAAAAGGGAAACAAAGGAGTTGTTCTCAGTAAAATGAAAAATGAACAGAGAATGGAAGAGGTTAAATATTTCAAAAAATTTTATCAGGATATCGGATATGAGATCTTTGAATTACCCGATAATGTAAAATATTTTGAATCTATGGGAGACTGCGTAATAGATTATGAGCGAAATATTCTTTTTGGAGGCTATGGATACAGAACAGATGAAAATACTTACGATGAATTAGCTAACTATACTAACTTAAAGATAGTTAGACTTCGTTTGATAAATCCTTATCTATACCATTTAGATACATGTTTTTCAATTTTGAATAAAGAAACTGCAGTAATTTCTGAGAATGCTTTTGATGAAGAATCTTTAGGAAAATTGAAATCATAT
>DAORRV010000064.1:0-21575 GCA_035443185.1 Ignavibacteria bacterium
AATTCGTAATTCGTAATTATTAATTCCTGATTGCTTTTTAACCGCATACCTGTTTGAACACTCTCAAAAAATTCAGCCCTAAAATTTTTCTGATCTCATCCGGTGTATAGCCTTTTTCAAATAATCTTTTTGTAAGTTCGGGATACTGGGTTGCGTCCCTCAGATCACCTGGCGCTGAGATCCCTCCGTCGAAATCAGAACCAATTCCGATGTAATCAACTCCGACAAGATTTTTTATATGATCCATATGAGCAATTATATCTTCAATACCTGCGCCGTATTTTTTTCCTCCCTGTACAAGAAATTCATCATAAAAATTAATTCCGATATATCCTTTTGATTCAGCAATTGCTTTGATCTGTTCGTCTGTGAGATTTCTGTAATGGGGATTTAAAGAATAGCAGTTGGAGTGTGAAGCAATAACCGGTGCAGTGGAAATTTCAATCACGTCCCAGAATGCAGCTTCGCTTAAATGCGAAACATCGACCATCATTCCTGTTTCATTCATTTTTGTAATTACCTCTTTTCCAAATTCGGTCAGACCACCGCTCTTTCCCCGTGTGACAGCATCTTTAGCTGAGGTAGCAATGAGATTGGAATTATTCCATGTAAGACCGATGTACCTTACTCCGGCATCAAAAAATCTCTGTACATTTTCGGGATCACTTTCGACTGCAGTGCCGCCTTCTATTCCGATCAGTCCGCTGATATTTCCCGCATTTGTAATGCGGATTATGTCTTCATACGTTTTTGCAAATTCAAATCCGCCGTTACTTTCGTTTTGAAAATTCTGCAGTCTGTCGATCTGTGACATTACAAAGCTGTATGAACTCTTCACCTTACCCATCGGTATCCAGACCGCAAAGACCTGAATATCCAGACCGCCTTCTCTGAATTTAAAAATATCCGATTGTGTAGATGTGTTATTTACATTAAAGTCAGCGCCTCTTTCATAGACCTGCCATATCAGATCATTGTGTGTGTCCGCTAACAGCGCATCAAAGTGCAGCTTCACGGGATCATTATCAATCGTACTATCGGCCATATTATTTTTATTTGTTTTATCAGATTTGTTAATTTCGGAATTATCATATTTAATATCAGTCCCGCTCAAATTCATACCTGCCTGGGTTAAACCGGAATTTAATTCCGGCGTACTGCTTCCGCTAAAATTCCCCCTGTTCAAATAAATGACCACCGATACAGCCGCAACTGAGATCAGTAATTTATATAAAATATTATATCCTTTTTTACTCATTGCTGAAAAAATAAAATTCTTAATACTCAAGATCATCTTCAAAGAAAGATGACTTGTCTGTATTTATAGCAACTTTAGCCATTTCAAAATCTTTCTCCGGTACAAAAAATTTTATTGGCCTCTTCAAAGCCATTCTGCTTAGCTCTGTATTAAAAGTCTCCATTGAAATCGCAATATTAAAATCTCCGGTTACTTTAAAAGGGATCTCTTCATCTGTAAGTTTTGCCTTGATAAGATTTGCTTCCATAGGGTCATAAGTTACATGAACTTCGATAAAGTCTTCCATGAATTATTTCCCCTGATTAAAATTCAGCATTGGCATAAGTTTCTGATCATATGGTGCTATCACAAATGAATTGTTTGGTGAGTTTACAAGTTCTTTCAATGTCTCAATATATTTCCACTGAAGATATGAATTACTGATAGTACTGTTGATGATCCTTTGCGCTTCAGCTACACCGGTTGCTTCTACAGTTTTTCTTTCAGCTTCCTGTCTTTCTTTCTGAAGTACATACACCATCTGCTGAGCACGCTGCTCGGCTGAGATTTTTTCATCGATAGCTTCACGTACTTTTTGAGGAAGCTCTACATTCCTTAAAAGAACTTTCTCTAATATAATACCTCTTCCTTCGAAAGAATTTTCAAGTTTTCTTGCAACGTCATTTACATAGTCATCTCTTTTTGATGAATAAATATCAGTCGCTACAAAATTTACAGCTATATCTCTGATCGCAGTTCTTATTGCCGGCTGAATTATCTTTGCTTCATAGTCCACACCAATATTCCTGATCAGTTCAGGCGTATCATCCGCACTTAATCTGAACCAGACAGTTACATCGAGAATTAATGTCAGACCGTCTGAAGAAAGCGTCTGGATGGGATCACTTTTTTTTACTCTGATCTCACTGTCGTCCTGATCATTTACTCCGCTCATTGTATAAGCCTGTGTCTTTATGTCAAGCTTCTGAACTTCAATCAAAGGATTTATAAAATTTAAACCGCTTCTCAATACTTTGTCCTGTACATTTCCAAAAAGGATCTGCACTCCGGCTTCTCCGGGACCGATCTGTATTATGGAAGCAAAAAGAATTGCAAGGAGAATTCCTACTCCCACTGCTACGCGTAATGTGTTTAGAATTTTTTCAACCTGAAGATTTTCTTTGAATTGTCCCTTAAGTACTGTAATGAGAACAATTAAAACTATCAGAAATATTAAAAATGAAATCATGATAAATTAGAATTTTGATTAAATTAAAAATCCAGTTCAGCAGCAGCGGTATAGGCAGTATCAATTCCTTTTTGAATTTCATTATTCAAAACGGTGATATGTCCCATTTTCCTGCCGTGTCTGGTTTGCTTTTTTCCATACATATGTAAATAAGTATTTTCATTTGCCAGCACCACACCTGCTCTTTTAAGTCTGCTCTCTCCTTCTCTTTTCCCAAGCAGATTTATCATAATAGAATTTGCAGAAGACCTGTTGGTATTTCCCAATGGAAGATCCATTACAGCTCTGATATGATTTTCAAATTGTGAAGTATAAGTGCCTTCAATAGTATAGTGTCCCGAATTATGAACTCGTGGTGCAAGTTCGTTTACAAGAATTTCATTGCCATTCAGAAACATTTCAATTCCCATTACCCCTGTATAATTCAGCTCAGTAACTATTTTTTTAGCAATGTCATTTACTTTAGATTCTATCTGACCTTCAAACTGTCCGGACGAAATTACAAGCTCGCAGATGTGATCTTTCTGAATTGTCTCCACCACCGGATAAACTTTTATTTCACCTGATGTATTTCTGACAACCTGAGTTGCGATTTCTTTTTCAAAATTTACAAATCTTTCACACATCAGCTCACCGCGTTCTTTTAGCTCATTAATGCCTTTCGTAATATCATCTTCAGTATTCACAGTAAAATTTCCCTTGCCGTCATAACCCATCGTTCTCGATTTTAATATTAAAGGATAACCAAATTCTTCTGCGAATTTTTTTACATCAGAAAGATCTTTTACCTCTGTAAATTCTGCAACAGGTATATCATTTGCCTGCAGGGTTTTTTTTTGAATGAATTTATCCTGTATCAGTTTAATATTTTCTGAACACGGAAATACTTTTTTACCGGTATCTTCTATTGCTTTTAATTTTTTGTGATCTATGAATTCATTTTCTAAAGTTATGATATCACAGTTCTTTGCAAATTCAATCAACGTCTTTTCATCATTCCAGTCGCCTTCAGTTTCAAATTTTGTGATCTGACCTGCGGGTGAATTTTTTTCATTTGAGAGCACATGAAATTCAAATGCATATTTATTGCACTCTTCTATTATCATTCTTGCTAATTGTCCGCCGCCTAATATTCCAATCTTCACCTGAGTATATCTGATTTATTTTTTAATTTACAAATAAATTATTTGACCAATAATGATCTGTACAGAACCGGATCTTCAAGGATCTTCATAGCTTCAATTACCTGCTTATCATAAGTAAGTGCAGCTTTGATCTGTTCTTCCTCAGTGATGATTCTTTTATTGATCTCGTCTGTGATCTTAAGAATTATTTCATTCTTTGCAAGTTCAAGTTCTGTTTCTTCTTCTTTTTCTGCCTCTGATTTTACTTTATCAAGAAGATCTGTCATTTCCGTTCCGTACTTTTTTTCTGAGGCAAGCTCTTCAATTTCCTTTATCTTCTTTTCAATTCCTGATGTATAGCTGAATTCCTGCTCAGTTAAAAAATCCCTGAATTGTAAAAAGAAAGCTTCGTCCGGATATATAGTGGTCAGTCCCGGATTTTTTTTAAGGTAATCATCTGCAAATTTAAAATACATATCCTTTGCCATAAGTGCAAAATGGATCTCGCTTTCAGGCTCTACTGTTACTTCAACATCCGGTGAAATACCGCCGTATGCAGTGACAGTCCTGCCGCCAAGTGTTTTAAAATCTGTCTGATTATATTTCGCGTCATCTATAAATACGCCGTATTTATTTTCTTTGAAATAATTTTTTTGCTGGATCCATCTCCCCGAAGGTGTATAATATCTTGAAGTAGTGATCTTCATCTGAGCATTTTTATCAAGGTCCCGTATCTGCTGAACCAGTCCTTTTCCAAAGGATTTATTTCCTACGATCACTCCTCTGTCCAGGTCCTGAATGCCGCCTGCTACTATCTCTGATGCTGATGCAGATTTACTGTTTATAATTACTGCCACTGGAATTTCAGCTGATATCATTGGTTCATATTTTGAAAAATATTTTTTCTCGGAATCTTCTCTCTTTCCTTTCGTAATTACAAGCAGACTATTCTTCTCGACTATCTTATTCAATATTCCGATTGCTGCATCTAAAAGACCGCCGAGATTATCTCTCAGATCTATAACCAGTCCTTTAAGTTCTCTTTCACTTTTAAGGGTTTTGATCGCATTCTCTACTTCACTTTCTGAAATGTTTGTAAATCTGTCAAGCTTTATATAACCTATGCCGTCACTCTCCGGCCCGAGATATCCAAAGTAAGATACATTTTTTAATATGATCTCCTGTCTTAATAATGTAAAATCAATAATGTCGTCATCTCTTTTTACTTTTATATTTACCTCCGATCCGATCGGACCCCTGACAAAACTTTTCATATTCTTTACTTCATCTTTCTCAAGTCTCACACCGTCGATTTCAAGAAAAATATCGCCTACTCTGAGACCTTTTTTCTGAGCTTCATATCCGTTCATAACTTCAGAGATCACCACCATGCTGTCTCGAATGTTCACTGTAATTCCTATTCCTCCGTATTTACCGGTTGTGATCAGATCAAGCTGGTCACGGCTGTCCTCGTCTACGTAATTAGTATATGGATCCAGAGTCGCCAGCATTCCTTCTATACCTGCTGTCATGAATTTATCCGCATCGATTTCATCCACATAGTTAAGTGCAATTTCTCTGTACACCTGACCAAACAATTCCATGTTTCTGTTGATCTTTTTATAAATGTCATCATCATTTTTTAGATTGAATCCGACAAATAAAAATATACCTGCGAGAAGTATCGCCGGATAAATTTTTATAAGATTTCTTTTTATGTTATTCATTTTCATTTAGTATTATACTTATTTTTTAAACTTTAAAACGTGATCCTTTACAATATTATGAATCTCCGGTATTGATTTTTTTCCGTCTATAACTACAAATCTTTTTTTATTGTCTCCTGAGATTTTCAGATATCCATCAATAACCTTTTTATAATAAGACAGATTTTTTTGTTCAATTCTGTCCTCAGTTTTATTTATTGCTTTTTTTCTTTTGACAAATTCCTCTGCACTGATATTTATCAGAAACGTAATACCCGGGCTCAGGTTTCCTGATGCAATTTTATTTACTGAATAAATAGTTTTCAGATCGATCTTTCCTCCGAATCCCTGATAAGCCGTGGAAGAATCAAAATATCTGTCACACAATACATAATAATTCTTTTTTAATTTAGGAATTATAACTTCCTGTGTAAGCTGATATCTCGATGCAGAAAACAACAGAAACTCGGTTACATATTCCATATTAAGATTTTTCTTGTCGAGAAGTATGTCTCTGATCTTTTCTGAGATCCCGGTCCCGCCCGGCTCTCGGACAGAAATTACTTTCTTTTTCTTACTTATTAAAAATTCTTCAAGCAGTTTTATCTGAGTTGACTTACCGCTGAGATCTATACCTTCGAATGTTATGAACATTAATTAATTATAATAACAGGTTTGAGCTGATTTCTGATAATGTATCTACACTTTTTAATACAATTGTATTGTCCATAAAATTCAATACGCAATGATTTATATTTAGCGCAGACAATATAAGAGTGTAATTTAGTTTTAAATTATAAAATTGATGTACTCAATACAATTTCAAAATTAGTATTATTAAATGTTTTATATAAATATCCTAAGTGTCCTTAAAGTTCGTGACTCAGCGTTAATGAAAAGAATGAAATATGATTTTGCAAGCGAAGCGAAGCAATCTCTGCACTTAATGCCAAAAATTTCAACAGAGAATAATCATTTTATTTTGGAATCAGAATTCTTTTAAATTATAGAACTGTATAAAAATCGGATAGCTTCACTCGAATGAAATCGGGTTCGCTAAGGCAAATATTTACAAAAAAATCCCGTAAAGAAATTATCATTCTCAGCGGATTTTTGTTATTCAAAATTTCGTATTTGTAATTTGAAATTTGTAATTTGAAATTGTTTAAGGAATATTCAGAGAGAATTAGACTGCTCTATCTTTAAGTACGCTTATCTTTCAATTCTCTGATCAGATAGTTTTTGTCTTTTTTAATTTTGTCTTTTAAAAATTCGAATACGGTTTTAAATTTTATCATCTCTATATAAATTGAATTGTCATCTGATCTGATAATTTCCATTAGTTCTTCATTCTTCAATTCTTTTTCTAATTCTGAAAAATCATACCAGAGATTATAATCAAAATTTTTACAGAAGTATGTTACTTTTTGTCTGTGTAAGTTATTTTCCGTATCGATCAGATCACCTTCAAAAATTTTATCAGATCTGTAATCGACTTCAAGTAGTTTTTCCAAATAATGTATTTCAGTTGAATTTCTGAATACACCGCCGATGGATGCAAGATAACCGTCCTTCTCAAAAACTTCAGCCATAAGTGAATCTCCGAAGGATGCTGTATCTTTTGGAATGAAATTATCTTTTGAAAAATTATTTCCAATCGCAGTGAATGAGAACAGACCGTCGGAAGTTCTTTTGTCCGGGAATTTTTGCCGGATAACTTCGGGCAGCATGCCAATATTTACAGCAGGACTTTCCGGCATATTGAAAATTTCATTCCGTGTATAACTTAATGTAAATGCGGGAATACAGATATTTCCACCTTCATTCTCAATCTCTTTAAGCATCTCACAGAATTTATCGATCCTGATTTCATTGGTTTTACCAAGTCTGATAAGTCCGATAAAATCAAGATGTATGAATGCCGGATTGTCTTTTGTTTTTTCTGCTAAAAGTTTTGCGAAATTATTTTGCATCAGTGGAATTGCTGTTCGGAAGGATTCTCTTTATTTGCTTCTTTTTAAATCTGTCTGTGTATTCTATTTTATCAGCTATAATTATTTTTGCAGGAACTTTGAAACTTTGCAGGTTCTCACGGCAGTATTTTTTTATCTTAGATCTGAATTCACCTTTATCCTCATCTCTGATCATTGTAACCTCAGCGCAGATAATATTGCCGGTTATGCTGTTCGGCTCTGAATAAATAATTGCTTCCCCGACATTGTCAATTTCTTTCAGCACGGTTTCAATCTCTACCGGATAAACTTTCTCCCCGCCAATGTTTATTAACTCAGATCTTCTGCCTAATATTCTGAAAAATTCTCCCTGAGTTTCGACATGATCACCGGTTATAAACCAGCCGTCGTCTGAATAAGGTGTAGGATAATTCAGATATCCGAGAATTCCTGACGGCGTTTTGATATGAAGGATATCATCTACTATTCTTAACTCATATCCCTCTCCGCCAAGTTTTACCCAGAGAGAATTATTGCTTTGAGACGCTGTCCTTAATATCCCGACTTCCATTAGTCCATAGGTTTGCTGAAATTTTATATCAGGGAAAATTATATTAAGTCTTTTCAAAGTTCCTTCCGGCATAGGCTCGGTACCGTAAGTGATTTTCTTCAGACTGCTCAGATCAAAATCTTTATATGCCTCGCTGATTAGCAGAAGATTCAGAAAAGTAGGTGATACAGGCAGAAGTTCTACTTTATGTTTTTCAATCTGACGACAAATAAATTCCGGAGTTCTTTCTTTTGTAAAAACAAGCTTACCGCCATTTGACAAAGTATGCAGCATTGTATTTACACCTCCAATGTGATCAAACAACAGAAAATTCAGGGTAGTCAAAGCATAACGCCTGGTCTTGAATTTTTCCAGTAATGCAGTAAAGTCATTGACAGCAGCTTTTGGTTCGCCTGAAGTACCGGACGAGAAAAGCACTATTCCCGGATGTTTTCTTTCTCTTAAAACATTATAATATTCATGATCTGAAGATTTTCCTGTTTCCGTAAAAGTAATATTATTATTATCGATCTCTATCAAAAGCTCAACCATTGAGATATCATAAATTCTTTTTACATCTTCCTTGGTCTTGGAATTTACAGGGACAATTATACATTCATTTTCTGCTAAAGCTAAAAACATCGATGTTGATTCTAAAGAAAAATCACTTTTCAAAGCAACTACTTTTCCTTTAATATCAGATATCTGACTTATCTCAGCTTTTCTTTTTTCAAAAAGCTCCAGTAAAGTTTGATAACTGTAAGGCTGATCATTCCAGACAATTGCAGTCTTTTGAGAATTATTCTTGAATTCTTCTGTAAGAAAATCCAGAAACATCAGACTCCTCCCATATAAATTACCTGACCGGTTATAAAACTGCTGTTATCATTTATCAAAAAATCTGTCATGTTTGTAATATCTTCAAATTCCATAAGACGCTTTACTGTCATTTGGTTTAATAATTTTTCAATCTTTTCATCAGGCACATTTTTTATCAGATCGGTTTTCATTGGTGCCAGACCTACAGCATTTACTGTTATATTGTATGGAGAAATTTCTTTTGCAAGGATTTTTGTAAATGAATTTAATGCAGCTTTTGAAGAAGCATATACAGACTCTCCTTCTATGTTAAGCCGTACGGCGACTGTGGACATATTAATTATTCTGCCGGTTTTATTTTTCTTCATAAGTTTTACCGATTCTCTGGAAAACAAAAATGAACCTGTTACATTTGTTTTGTAAATATCAATTATTGTTTTTAGGGGAGTAAGAAGGAAGTGATTCATTGAAGCAATTCCGGCATTGTTAATTAATACATCTAATCTGTTAAATTCTTTTCTTATCTGACGAAGAGTTTCTGAGACAGCAGTTTCATCTGCGACATCTAATTGAAAATGTCTGTAATTTTTATTTTTTATATCTGATTTATTTCGGCTGCAACCGCAGACTATACAGTTTTTATTTAAATAATATTCAGCTAAATATTTTCCAATCCCTTTGCTTGTACCGGTTATAAGTATAACTTTATTTTTTATATCCAATATTACTTTACGTTTAGCTTAATGTTTAAAATAGTTTCTATTCTTCTTTCTGAACATTATTTAAAAGCTCAGATACATAATCTGACAATGTCTTTACAGTCAGGAAAGGACTGTTTTTTCTTGATAGTGCTTTCTCATCTGCTATCGTAATACTGATCCCGGTTTCGTCCTGAATTTTCTCCTCGACACCTACAATTAAATTAACTAACCCAAAAGAATCAAGTTTACTTTTACTGCCATAAAGAACAGTATCTGCAGCTACTTTAATTTTTTTATCAGAAGGAAGACTTTCATTAATTTCTTTTATGACCTCAAAGATGAGTTCGTTTATTTTATTTTGTTCTGTCATATTTTGTGATTTTTTTACAAAATATATTTTAATCAATTATTTTTCAATCTACTAATTTATTTCATTTAATGAATTTTTTCACCTGCTTAAAATTCAGACTTGAAAATAGATTTTAAAAACCTTTAAATTAATTTCTTAAACTCCCAATTAAGATCAATCTTAAAGAATTGTAAATAAATATTTGGTTTTGGATCATAATAAAATATCCAGTATAGCTTTATTCGAAAAACGCTGGCCGGTCGCCCTTACAATTATCATAGTGACTTTTCTTCTCTGGATGATCCCTGATAGAGTAAGTATTGTTCCAAACTGGACTTTATATGTAATATGCGTCTTCATGCTGATACCTATAGCAGCAATTGGTATATCAAAAGCAAATCCCTTATGGATTAAATCGGAGAAATATGTACTTCTATTTTTCCTTATCATAATTGGAATAGGAAATTTGCTGAACCTTAGTAATCTGGTACAGGATATGCTTTATAAATCCGGTGAAATAAGTGGTCTGCAGCTTCTTACTTCCAGTATCAGTGTCTGGATTAATAACATATTGATGTTTTCTTTGTTATACTGGCAGATCGACAGAGGTGGTCCGGAAGCTCGTTTAAACAGCAGCTATAAAAAAGCTGACTGGTACTTTTCAGAAGAGTCAGCTCCTGAAACTTTTACACCTAAAAACTGGAACCCTGTATTCATTGATTATTTATTTCTTGCATTTTCTACATCCACAGCTTTCAGTGCCACCGATTCTTTACCTTTGACTCCAAAAGCAAAATTACTTATGATGTTACAGAGTATAGTATCTCTGACTATAATTGTTGTTGTAGGAGCACGAGCAATTAATATACTTGGGAGTTAATGTTATGAAAGTGTAATAATAAAAAATCAGAAATACATTTTTATAATTAATTATAATAATTACTTTGACTTACTTATTAAAATACTAAGAAATTAGAATTTTAAATTTTCCCTTAACATCAAAAAATACTTTCTGCTTCTGAAATAATTTATACCGGATAAAAATCATTTTAAATAATTTCCCCGAAAAGTTTTTCGAATTAAACTTTGTAAAATTAATTTTTTTACGGTTTATTTTTCGAATCAATTTTCAGCTGTTTAAAAATTTGGTATAACTTAAGTTCATTCATATTTATTATTATAAATATCCTTTTAAAATTTCCCCTTAATTGAACTTTAATGTAAAAACTGTATTTATTAAAATTTTTCTTTTAACAATAAACTATTTCATAAACCAAAAAAATAAATCTATTGAGTACAAAAAATAAAAAACACCGGTCACATCTTCCGATTCCCGACCAGGCATACAGAGGTTTCATTGCCTATGATGGTAAGGATCCTGATTCAAAATTTCCACCCATCCAGACTTTACTGCCGCCTGAAGGAGCACCAAATGTTCTGCTAATATTAATTGACGATGCTGGATTCGGTTCAGCAAGTGCTTTTGGCGGACCATGTAACACTCCAAATGCAGAAAAGCTTGCTGCCGGCGGTTTGAAACTGAACCGCTTTCATACAACAGCTTTATGTTCACCTACAAGACAGGCAATTCTTACAGGACGTAATCATCATTCGGCAGCTATGGGAAGCATCACTGAAACTGCAACCGGCGCGCCGGGATATACATCTGTTCGTCCAAATACAATGGCTCCACTTGCAAAGACTCTTAAACTTAACGGATATTCTACAGCGCAGTTTGGTAAATGTCATGAAGTACCGGTATGGGAAACGAGTCCAGTAGGTCCGTTCGATTCATGGCCGAGCGGCGGAGGTGGTTTTGAATATTTTTACGGATTCATAGGCGGAGAAGCAAATCAATGGTATCCGACATTGTATGAAGGAACTACTCCGGTAGAACCTGATAAAACTCCTGAAGAAGGTTACCATCTTGTAGATGACATGACCGATAAAGCAATTGCATGGGCAGGACAGCAAAAAGCTCTTGCCAGTGAAAAACCTTTCTTTATGTATTTTGCACCCGGAGCGACTCACGCTCCCCATCATGTCCCAAAAGAATGGGCTGATAAGTATAAAGGAAAATTTGACGAAGGCTGGGATAAAATTCGTGAAGAAACTTTTGCCAGACAGTTAAAATTAGGAGTAATTCCTCCTGACAGTAAACTTACAGAGCGGCCGAAACAAATTCCTTCATGGGATGAAATGCCGGAAGATCTGAAACCTGTGTTGAAAAGAGAGATGGAAGTGTATGCAGGATTTATGGAATATACAGATCATCATGTAGGCAGACTTCTGGATTCACTTAAAAAACTTAATATACTGGATGATACTATTGTCTATTATATTATCGGTGATAACGGTGCATCTGCCGAAGGTACACTAAACGGAACTTACAATGAGATGCTGAATTTTAACGGACTATCCGCTCTTGAGACCCCGGAATTCCTAAATGCAAAAATAGATAAATTTGGCGATCCTGATTCTTATAATCATTATGCAGTCGGCTGGGCGCATGCAATGAACACACCATATCAGTGGACAAAACAGGTTGCTTCACATTTCGGCGGAACCAGGAACGGGACTATCGTTCACTGGCCTAAAGGTATAAAAGGAAAAGGTGAAATGAGAAATCAGTTCTGTCACGTGATTGACTTCGCACCTACAATTTTAGAAGCTGCCGGAATTCCTGAACCGATCTCAGTGGACGGTGTACAGCAGCATCCATACGAAGGTGTAAGTATGCTTTATTCATTTAATGATGGCAGCGCACCTGAGCAGCATGAGACTCAGTATTTTGAAATGTTTGGTAACCGCGGTATTTATCATAAAGGATGGACAGCAGTTACCCGGCATAAAACTCCATGGCTATTAATGGAAGAAAAAACTCTGCCTTTTGACGATGATGTATGGGAATTATATGATACCACAAAAGACTGGACTCAGGCAAATGATCTTTCTAAAGAAATGCCTGAAAAACTTCATGAACTTCAGAGACTTTGGCTGATGGAAGCAGTGAGGTATAATGTACTGCCGCTTGATGATGATATTGCAAAGAAAATGAATCCTGATACTGCCGGAAGACCTATACTTATCAAAGGTGATACACAGATACTTTTTGGTGGAATGGGAAGACTGTTAGAGAATTGTGTTTTGAATATTAAGAATAAATCTCATGCTGTAACCGCTGAAATAGAAGTACCTGAAGCAGGAGCAGAAGGTGTCATTATTGCACAGGGTGCAAATATAGGAGGCTGGAGTCTTTATGCAAAAGACGGCAAACTGAAATATTGTTACAATCTCGGCGGAATTAATTATTATTATGTCGAATCTGAAAACAAAATACCTGCCGGGCAACATCAGGTACGTATGGAATTTGCTTACGATGGAGGCGGTCTTGCTAAGGGAGGTGTGGTTTCTTTATTTGTTGATGGAAAAAAAGACGGTGAAGGTAAAGTCGACATGACTCTGCCAATGGTATATTCTGCCGATGACGGATGTGATGTAGGTGTGGATTCAGGTGCACCGGTGTCTGAGGATTATGGTCCTCTTGGAAACCGATTTAACGGAAAGGTCAGAGGAGTTCAACTGTCTATAACAGACGACGGAAAAAATTCTGATCATATGGTAGATCCTGAAGAAGCGGTGAGGATTGCTCTGAGCAGACAATAGTTGAACAATTTTAAATATTAAATATTAAATTTTAAATGTTCGGTGATTTAAGGTCATTTTAAAAATTAACTTCCAGAATCTGTTTTTTGATTTTGGAAGTTTTTTAATATGGAGCTCGTAAATTTTCTAAAGTAATATTGCATCTAATCATTAAAGGGTTTTAATTAGAAATAAAATTATAAAGAATTTTTCATTTCTTATCATTATTTTATAAATGCATTTTTCAAAATTAAAATTAATTACTTAACCTGTTTTAACTAATCTAATCCAATCATGAACAGAAAAAAATTACTTTTCTTTAAATCGATCTTTATTTTGGGAATCTTATTTCAGAGTACATCTTCATTTTCTCAGTTTGACTCGATGGCAGTTGTAACATTAGATAAAATGAGTGATAAGATTCACAGCACTAATTCGGTAAGCTTTACCAGCTATGTTGAGTATGACAAACAGAGTCCAAATTCAGGACTGATAACTCATTCTGATATGGCAAAGGTATATTTAAAAGGTCCTAATAAAATTTTAATTTCTTACTCAGGAGATAACGGGCAAAAGAGTTATTATTATAACGGAAAGACTTTCACTTATTTTTCCTTAACGAATAATCAGTATTCTATAATTGATGCGCCGGCCACCAATATTGAAACAGTAGATCTTTTACACAATGACTACGGAATGGAATTTCCAGCTGCTGATTTTTTATATCCGAATTTTGTAGATGATCTTATCAAGCATTCTAAAAATCTGATCTATCTTGGTGTCACAGATGTGAATGGAAAAGAAGTATCGCATATTGCAGGTGCAGGTATTGCAGATAAAATGACTTATCAATTCTGGATTTATAACGATACGTTCTTACCGGCAATGATAAAAATAGTATATATTGATCAGCCGGGTAATCCTCAGTATCAAAACACATTTAGTAACTGGGATATTGGTCCTGTATTAGAGGATTCTTTGTTTGAATTCCGGATTCCGACTGATTCAAAAAAAGTTGAATTAAAAAAGTCCAACTGATTTATAAATATATTAATTAAAATAATTTTAAACTTATAATAATATTATTATGAAAACGAGATCATATATTTTTATACTGATAATTTCTCTGATGATTATCGGCATTATTTCAGAAACATCTTATGCACAAAGATTCGGACGCGGAGGATTCAGCAGAGGCGGTGGAGGATTTGACAGAGGCGGCGGTAATTTTGACAGAGGCGGTGGATTTGGAGGAAATAGTATGAGCGGCTTTGACCGCGGAGGAATGAATGGTTCACGGGACGGAAATTTCAGTAATGGAAATTTCAACAAAGGTGACTTTAATAATTCAGATATTAACAGAGATAATTTTAATAATACTGATATAAACCGAAACGTGCAGAATAATTTTTACGGTAATAACAACATTTATCACAACGGTGCTTACGGTTATGGAGGATATAATGCTTACGCTTATCATCCGTATCATCCTTATGCTTACGGTTCATCATGGTATGCTCCGGGTGCAATGTTAACTACAATGTATGCATCTGCAGTAATGCTGAATGTCGATAATCAAAGTTATTATTATAATGAAGGTGTATTTTATCAGCCTACTGACGGCGGATATACAGTTGTGAATGCTCCTTCAGGCGCAGAAGTTACTCTTCTGCCTTCCGGCTACGAGGCGACTAATGTTGGTTCAGAAACATATTATTATTACGGCGGCACGTTTTATCAGGAAGAAGGTGCGGGATATTATGTAGTCGGAGCTCCTGTCGGCGCAGTCATATATAATCTTCCGGAAGGAGCAACATCGGTAACAAACAGCAGCAGCCAGCAGCTCCTTCAGTATGGCGGTGCTTACTTTCAGCCTATCACTAAAGATGGTCAGGATGCTTACGAAGTCGTGACTATGAGTTAAAAAAATTGCAACCGGGTTTTTAGAAAAGATTCAGGATATTTCATTTGGATTCATATGAATTTTACATGAAAATTTCTGAGTCTTTTCATTTTACATTAAAATTAAATAAGACACTTTTCCGCAGTTCCCGAATCTGTTTTATAACTTACCTGATATTTCTTAATAATACATTCAGTTAATGAATTGAGATTTCCCTGAACTGATTTCTTTAATTATCTGGAAAACCCATTCATTTTTAATTTCAAAATTTGTTTTAAAAAGCTAACTTGTATTTATGATTCACAATCTGTTAATTAATCTCATATTAACCTTTAAAAAATAATTTTATGAAAAAAATCTTTTCCGTTATACTTTTTATCTGTTTACTTACTGTAATAAATACAGTTTATCCCTGCACAAGAGTTGTATATAACGGACCTAACGGAACTATTCTTACTGCCCGGTCTATGGATTGGGAAACTGAAATTTATACTAATCTCTGGATATTTCCTAAAGGTATGGACAGAAATGGAGAAGCAGGATCAAATTCTTTGAAATGGAAATCTGAATACGGAAGTATAGTAGCAGCAGCATTTGAAATTGCGAGTTCAGACGGTATGAATGAAAAAGGACTTGTAGCAAATCTTCTCTGGCTCGCTGAATCTCAATATCCAACATTTAATTCGGAAAAACCCGGATTATCTGTTGCAGCCTGGCTGCAGTATGTATTAGACAGGTTTGCCACAGTTGAAGAAGCAGTTAATGAACTCAAGGAAGATAAGTTTACAGTTGTAACGTCAGTTATTCCCGGGACAGAAAAAATAGCTACTGTACATTTGGCAATATCTGATCCTTCAGGTGATAATGCAATTTTTGAATACATAGACGGCAAGCTGGAAATTCATCATAATAAAAAATATCAGGTAATGACAAACTCTCCGGCTTTTGAAAAACAATTAGCCCTTAATGAATACTGGAATGATATAGGCGGGACTGTAATGCTGCCCGGAACTAACCGAGCTGCCGACAGATTTATCAGGGCATCTTTTTATATAAAAGCAATTCCGCAGACAGACAACATAAAGGATGCGCTTGCGAGTGTTTTCGGTGTTATAAGAAACTGCTCAGTTCCACTTGGAATAACAACTCCCGGCCAGCCAAATATTTCTTCAACACTATGGCGATCTGTTTCAGATCAGAAAAATCTTGTTTATTATTTTGAATTAACGACAACTCCGAATGTATTTTGGGTAGATCTGAGTTCGGTTGATCTTTCTGAAACAGGAAAGGTAAAGACTTTAAAGCTGACCGGAGGGGAAATATATGCGGGAAATGCATCAGATAAATTCATTGATTCTGCACCCTTTAAATTTGCCGGTTTAGATTAAGAATTCTAAGATAAAAGTAATCCGGGACGAAGAATTTTTTACAGACAATTTATTACTATATCAAATATAAAACTAAAAAACCACTTCATTAAAATAAATTTATATCACGGACAATCTAAGAATCATGTGAATCAAAGTTAAGACTATCAGGAGAATTTGATTATGGAAAAGATAGTAAAAATCTTGAACATCTGAAGATTCTTATTCAAGAAAATACCAGAAATGCTATTGAAGAGATAACCGGTTAAAGAATTATTATTAAAAACACAGCAAAGAAATTATTGAAAGACAAGAAAAACATTGAACCTAAAAATGAAATGACTTAAATATATAAAATTAATACTATGTGATTTGCTTTCTAAAGAAGCTTTTAACTTTTAACTTTTAATTTTTAACTCTTTGGCTGAGATTCTTTTATCTATAATTGGTATCAGCGCTATTGCGGCAATACCTGCACAATCTGTAGTTCTCGGTTTAAATACAGGCAAACCTTATTTCAAAGAATTACTGAGTCAAAAATCTCTACTGGCAAGGTTTACAATAACGATGTTTGTAATTATCCCGGCGGTTGTAATTTTGTTTTCATTCATTACCGGAAATCTTATAAATATCTGGAGTGCAGTATTAATAATTTCTGTTGCACCTGCTTCACCGGGAGTTATTAAAAACATGAGAAAGCTTGAAGGTGATCAAAATGTCAGCACTGCATGGATGATCCTGACAATGATACTTTCATTGATTTTCTTTCCGCTAATACTTTTATCACTGGAGAAATATCTTGATATAGATCTCAAACTCGGAATTTCCGATGTGTTAATCAAATTAATGTTACTCTTTATATTTCCAATGAGTATTGGATTTTTGATCTCAAAATATTTTCAAGGAAAAGCAGAAATTTTAAAAAAGATATTGATTCCTATTTCAAAGGTGGCTATGATTACTCTTATAATTTCACTTCTCATTTCCTCAGTCCCAATGATAATTAGTAAAGGTATGATTCCGGTTATTTTATTGCTGTCATTTATTATAGTTTCTCTTACAATTGCTCATTTAATGGGGTCTCCAGGAAATGAATTTGGTCCAATACTTCCTTATTCAATAATCCTGAGACTGCCTGCTCCGGCTGTTATACTTACGAAGTTAAATAATACTATGGAAATACATTTACCTGTTATCATTTCCTATACCATACTTGCGGCTATAGTAATGATGGTTTACAATAAAATATTTTTCAGGGAAAAGAGATTTGAGACAATATAATAATTTCATTTTGCCAAATAATGGATTGTAGTAAAAACAACACAGACCCAAAGTCACAAAGTATTTTCTTTATGTCTTCGGGTTCTGGTTATTAAAAATATTATTTGAATAAATCCTGCACAAGTTTGCTATACTTCTGCCCTCCATCTTCAACATTTCCGTCTCTGCAGAGTCACGTGCTTTTCGGACTCTGCGGAAAACCAAAGGTATATTGAAATACATTTTTCCGATTTAAAAAAACAACAAACACCCAAAGCCACAAAGTTTTACCTTTGTGTCTTTGTGCCTTCGTGGTAAAAAAAATCTTTATTTCGACAGCACAAGTTTCAGCGTCTTACTGAATTTCTGACCGCCGCCGTCAACATTAATACTGTAAAAATAAACTCCCGAACTTAAATTCGTCCCGTCAAATTTCACAGAATAAAATCCCGCTTCTTTGACTTCATTGATAAGTACTGTTACTTCTTTTCCAAGAATGTCATATACTTTCAAAGTAACCAGTCCATTTACAGGAATTGCAAAGTCTATTTTTGAGACTGGATTAAATGGATTTGGATAATTCTGATTAAGTGTAAAACTAACAGGTGTTCCGATCACAACGTCATTCTCAAGTGTAAAGTATTCAAAATTTCCATTAAAGTCGGACTGCTTCAGACGATACTGATATCTGCCTGATTCAGGTTTTGAGTCTTTGTAATAGTAAGTCATCGGCTCATTAGTCGTACCTCTGCCTTCGACAAAGCCTATTTTATTCCATGAATTACTTTCTCCGTTAGATTTTCTTTCAACATCAAATCCCGAGTTATTGATTTCAGAAACAACCGTCCAGTTCAAATTCACATCAGATCTTTCTACATTTGCATTGAAGGAAGATAACTCTACAGGAAGCACATTATTATCCCAGGAGCTCATCATATTTATTCCGTCAACTCTGATCCTTGGAGAGTTAGAATTCAGACCCTGATATAACCAGACAGATCCAATATCCGGAAAGTCAGGGCTTGAAGGTTTTATACTTACAAGCGGAGCCGGTTCTAATGAAGGACATGCAGATGAAAAAACAAAAAGACTTAAGGAATCATTACTTGTTCCACCATCGACAAAACTGTATTTGTAAATTATTAAATAATTGGTAGCTCTGTTGTAAACTGCCGGTGTATAAACCGGTTGTTCATTATTTTTTGCAATTCCGAATGCAATTTTCCCTGATGAATCTTTCGTATAAACTCCTCCTTCTGACATAAAATTATTATTAAAAATCAAAGATCCGCCTGAGTTGATAAATCTTCCACCATCCGGTTTTGCTGCACCTGCTCTAGCTATGAAAGAAATGTAAACATTTCCTGATGAAAATCCGAAGTGATTCATAAATGTCCTTAGAATTTCTAAATCCACTGTATCCAGCATAACAGAATTTCCAAGAGTTGACCCTGAATATAAAGGAAATGTAAGTGTCGGAGGAGAAATAATTATATGTTTGTAAGGTCCGAAAACCAGTGGACTGTAGTATCCCCAGTGCTGATACAGGGAATCTCCCGTTGGATATTCAAAATTTTCCTGTGACTGAATTCTGCCTGCAAAAATGAAAATGCAGCAGAACATGAAAATCATGTTTCTCATAAACTTAATTTTATTTCTGAAAGTTAATTTATTTAAACTGAATTTTAAAGACTTTGGAACATGCATTTTTGAAATGAAGAACTAAATGAAAAATGTAAAAGAGGTGCCCGGAGTCAGGTGGTAAAAATCTAATAAGAGTTTATTAATATTGAGATTATTTAACTCAAACAATTTGCTTCCTAACTTGATTTTATGAATTCAATACTAAGCAAAAGTCACAAAGTTTTTCTTTGTTTCTTCGGAACAAAGCGTCAAAAAAAAACCTGACTTTAAATTTGTATCGTCAAATTTTACAAGTCAGGTTTTTTAATAAATCAATTTTCTTCACATTTCATTTAACCGGGCAATCCATTCTTATCATTATCTACAAAACATCTGAAATTATTATTGATATTATCTTTTATATTATTATCAATTTCATTTGAATTTGACGGATCCAGCGGATCGAGAAAGACATTATTACTTCCATAAAACCAAAGATAAGGTCTTACAAATAGTGTAAGATTAGATCTTCCTGAGGATTCCAGATCCAGATTAAGCGGGAAAGTAATTTTCTGATGAGCAGATTTAGTTGATCTGTAAACAAATCTGACTCCGTTATAACTTCCTTTTACTATTACTGAATAGTTTCCGTTTGGATCAGAAAACTCCGGATCAGACACAGTTTCATTATTGTTAAGTTTATGAACTTTGAAACTGATCTTGTCATATGTTCCCGAAGATACTATTGCTGAACTAATAAAAGTGACATTTGAAAACAGATCCAGATAAAGTACAAAAGGACCGGTTTTAAAATTTAAGGAATCCTCATTGTTATTTGAGACATTTAATTTAATATCGCTGATAAGTATTTTGACAGTATCCAAAATCAATATGCTTCCACTTCCAATAGATTCATTACTGCTGAATACACTTAATTCAAGGTTGTCTGATCCGGTACCAGTGGTTACTGAATCTTCACTACAGCCATTTGAACTTATTACTATTAAGCTGATAGTCAGAATCAACATTACAGTTATTATATTACTTTTTTTGTATTTCATTAATTTACCTTTCTGAGAGATTCTCATTTTTAGAATTTATTTTAAAGTTTAAAGTCGACTGCCAGTTCGACGGTATTGAAGTTATAATTCCCTGCGCCGATTCTCAACACACCTGCCACCTTGGGAGTAAAGAAATATCTTGCACCAAGCTGTCCCCAAAGCCATAGACCGCTGTTATAATTTTTGTCATCGATATTTCCATTATTTTTTACCCTGGTGGAATTAACATTATTATATCCCAGCACCAGACCAACCATCGGCACGAATTTTCCGTCAGCTATCCGGTTAAAATTCATGTTCGTCTGAAAACCAAGAGTTACATAATTATTTTCATAATAATCATTACTGGAATTATTACTTCTAAATGATGAATATCTGAAAACCCCTCCGAGTCCGAGAGATGCAACATCACCCATCTGAGTGACCTGACTTTCGTAATTTAAACCCAAAGTTACTGCATCAGATCCCGACCAGAATCCTAATGACGGTCCGAGTAATGCGTCCCCGTCCTTTAATTGTCCGTTTGCTGTGTTGATATAAATTAAACCAAATACTAATATTAAAAATGACCTTTTCATTTTAATAATCCTTTCTGATAATTAAACATATTAGTACTATTGCAAATGCTGTGCCATATGCTTAAAAAACAAAAAAATACATTTATTGAGTATCAGATGACAATATTTGACATAATGTGTCAGAGAGGATTGTTGATATTAGTCTTAATTTTTTTAAAACTGAAGCTGCCCAAATATCATTATTCATTAAAAACAGGACGATTCTCAGTCCAATAAGATATCCCTGCTCAGAATCACATATAAATTTTTTTTAAAGAGCGTGTTTTCATACTTTTGAGACAGTCTCTTTTAAGGGGGAATTACTTTTAAATTATACTGAATCGTACTTTTTGAGATTTAGACTTCAGTTCTAATAAATTGATTAAAAATTTTCTTTCACTTTTGCGATTAATTTATATTGTAATAATTTAATTCGTAATTCTTAATTGCTCTTAAGGCGTTACTGCACTTA
>DAORRV010000065.1:0-20523 GCA_035443185.1 Ignavibacteria bacterium
TTGTTGCTGAGTATTGCAAGCCCGATCATTAATCCTCCGAATGGTTTTACAGTTTTAGCCTGTAACGGAATGTATTTGTTACCTCCGAGAAGAATGTAATTTACATCCACTCCAAAAGTTTTATTGGCATTTGTATCATTATTTGTAGTGTAATTAACTTTAAAATCAGTATTCTGTCTGTTGTACATCAGTTCGATCCCGTAAGTCTGTTTGATAATGTATTCAAATCCGATTCCCCATTGATATCCTCCTTCTACAGTTCCGGTAAAATAATTATTTCCGTTTGTGACAGCGTCAATGTCATCATTGAAAACATAGGAATTGTAGAGATTGATCTTGTATTGCTGTGCAGTCGAAACGCTGAATGCAGTTAATACGAAAATTATCAGTAAAAATAATTTTGATGTAAAATTTTTCATTTTGTTTTTAAATTTTTGTTTTTAAATTTTTGTTTTTAAATATTTCTGTTTTTTGATATTTAATATACCGGCAGGAACTTCCGTCGGGGTAACTGAAAGTTTACAGCTGGAAATAAATTGTATATTCCTGCATTAAATTATCCGTAATTTTTTAAAGTACAGAATAGAAGATCCGCGACTAATTAAATACAGCCGAATTATCAAATTTTCATAAAACTACAAAAATATATTTAAATCTGCTCAGGATAATTCCGGGAAAAGTGAAGTGATTTTTAAAAATATTCAGTTTAAATTATGACAATTTCAAACACCAGCAGCTTAAACTGGATCATATGCATTCTCACTTAGTGAACCAACTCTGATCAATGTACAAACTTAATTTAATAAAACTTCTTAAAGTATTTTCCCATAAAGATCTTCGGGAGTTTGACAAATTTCTTCTTTCACCATTATATAATAATCAGAATACTCTCGTCAGATTTTTCCGTGAACTGCGCAAATATCACCCGGATTTTTCAAAAAAAAAATTAAACAGTAAAATGCTTTTCAAATCCGTGAATCCGGAAAAGGTATTTAATTCTGTTCTGTTCAGAAAATATGTCTCAAGTCTGACAAAACTTGCTGAACAGTATTTAAGTATTTCAAAACTTTCGGAGGACAGTTACCGGATGAAATTGATCTTGCTGCAGCTGTATGACCAGGCGGGTTTGGAAAGCCTTTTTATGAAAAAAGAAAAGTCTTTAACTGAAAGTGAGAATAAAAAAAGTTTGATCAACGCACCTTATATTGAAAACAGAATCTGGCATTCTGAGATCCGATACAATTATTATTCCAAGATAAAACAATATGAAAGATCTCTTGAAGCAATCACCGAGAATCTAGTGTATTCTTATCTTAGATTCATATTCAGTTATTCAAATAATCTCCGAAAGTTTTATGTTTTAAAATATAACTACGATCCCGCTGAAATAAATAAATATTTTAAACAGCACTTTGAATTGGTCGGTGAAAGTTTTTTTGAGAATGCAGAGAACCTATTTTCGGGAAAGGAACTGCTGCTTTTCAGATTATTCAATTATGACAGAAAAATAAGTGTCAATGATAACGACGAAAATTCCTTCAAAAAGCTGAGAGAAACAGTATTCCTGTGCACAGAAATTCTAACCAATAACATGCTTTATTATTATATTGCGCGTCTGAACATATTTTGTCTTATCATGACTTCTAGAAATATTGAAGGATACAAGCAGATCTTATTTGAAAATCATAAATATATGTTTAATAAAGACCTTTTCTTTTCTGATAACAGACGGACTTTAACATACGGTGAATACATAAGTATTCTTTTATCTGCTTTGAAAGTGGGACAGTTTGACTGGGCTTATGATTTTATTTTAAATTGTAAAAATAACCCTGATCAGACTGACTCAGCAGACCTCTCACGATACGGTTATTTAAATTTTTTATTCTATAAAGGAGAATTTAAAGAGTGTCTTAATAACTGCAGTCTGGCAAGTCTGAAAAATATTACATTGAAAATCGGGGTTAGCAAAATCACACTTAAAGTCATGTATGAACTCGGATACTTTGACTCAGCCAGATCTTTTCTGTCTAATTACAAACACTACCTGAATAACAGTAGTAACCTTTCAATAAATATTGGGTCAAGAGAAATTCAGTTTACAAATTATTATCAGATCCTTTTAAATAATACAGTATCATCTAAAAAGACATACTTAAAGAATATAATAATGGATCTGAAATCGGAGACAAATATTGCCGATAAGGACTGGCTAATGAGTAAATTTCAAAATGTGTAGATTATTCTTCCTATCAAAAGCCCATCTGAAAATACTCTTTTGTTTTCTTTCATGTTTTTTAATTTAATCTTGATTGTTTCACCGATGCTTAATCCCACTAATACACACCAAGTATAGGGGAAATGCTTATCATTACAATCAATTAATTTTTTTAATTTTTTCAGGACGTGACATTGTCCTGAAAAAAAAATAATATTCTAAAAAAAAAGGATCGTAAATTTACGATCCCTTTTATTTTAAGAAAAATTTATATGGATTAGGGAGCCACCTCACTCACAAAATTAAAAGCATTATTATCAGCATAAGCAAGGTCAGTAATGTCAATTATATCATTACAATCCAGATCCGTTGAAAGATATCCGCTGGCAAAATTGAATGAATCATTGTCAATCAGTCCTACATCGGTAACGTCCACTACGCCATCCTGATCTACATCACCGGTATAGAAAGACCATTTTCCTCCGACGTTTACCATATTACTGCCAAATGCCTGCGAGCTTGCCGAAATGAATGTGTAATTAATATAATCGGAATTAAAAGAAGGAGTGCTTCCGCTCCAGGTTGCAATCGAATTTCTATGACTTACCTGTATATAATAAGGAGTACCGTTTACCGGTGTATTAAACTGAACATCAACAGAATTTCCTAATCCAGCAACCACTTTTTTTGACTCAATAATACTGAAAGGAGAAGAAGAATTTCGTATGTCAACATTGACAGTATCAAGAATAGCACATGCTTCGAGATTTATTCTTAGTCTAAGATATGGATTCGGTATTTCGTATTTTGTGGCGTACTGGAAATTCGGGCTAAGATGAATTGTTCTGACAAGACTGCCTGAAGCTGAATCTATTTCATGTGCGCCTGTACTATTTGTAACTAAGAAATTTCCGTTTCCTAATAAATGTACTCCTCTGTTTCCTGTTACACCGTTGAGAAGTTTTACAAAAGCACCGGCAGAGTTAAGAATTGCTAATCCGGAAGGTGTTTGAAATGATGAGACAGCGACGTTTCCATTCGCAGCTACTTCATACATCTGCTGTGAAATTCCAAAATTCGAACCTGTATAAAATGAATTTAAAAAAACTCCGTTTGAATCATATCTGCTTACTCTGTTAGTTCCGGAAAAATTTGAAACCAGGACATCATTAGCTCTTATCAATATATCAAACGGGCTGTTTAAATTACCTGTAATATATGTTCCTATGTGATTTCCAGATGGATCGAATTGCTGAATTGTATTTTGATTCACGCCGCTGCCAACAGAAACAACTATATTGTTATTTGACCGGTACCGCATGCCTCTCATATTATCGACAATTGAAGTATTAGGGCCGGTGGATGGTGCATAGAAACCTTTGTAAGTACCGTTAAGATTAAAATCCTGAACGACGTCAGTTATCTGATCACAAATTATAACATTTGAACTTGCATAGTGCTTTAGAGCTACCTTAGGTGTTCCAAGTTGCGGCCTGGTCGAAGGAATAAAAGCTGTATCTATCAGATCGCCGGTTTCGGCATTGAATATTGATACTCTGTCACTAGTGGATTCAGTAATCATAATAAATGATGAAGCCGCATTCCTGCCGGATAATACGGGATTAAAAAAACCGTTTGTATTATCGACAATGTTTCTGTTTCCGTAATCAATTCTTGCATTTGCAAAATTAATTTTTGACACCACATCTTCATAATAAGCGGCATATCCACCGTTATATATATCAGCGAAATTTGTATACACGGCATATACCGGTCTTCCATCCTCTACATATTTTGCATCGATCATTATCCTGTCGGACGTCATAATAGAAACAGGAATACCTTGTCTGATGGCGGTTTCTCTTGCTTGTAATACATTTTGGGGGTTTAATTCACTCTGAATTAAAAGATCTTCAAAGCTGATTCGTGGAGATGCATTTGCCGAACTTTGAAATGCAGTATAAACAAAGCACAAAATTAAAAAAAATTTTTTCATTCCTTTTACTCCTTCTTGTGTTTTTATTTTTGAATGTAGAAAGATAAATATTATTTATTAATAATAGTATGTTTATATTTTACAGAAAATGAATTACTCTGTATTTGAATTCAAAACAAAAAAACCGCAGTCGAATAATCAACTGCGGTTTCTGTTTTACATTGTGAGACCGGGTGGTCTCGAACCACCGACCCTCTGCTTAAAAGGCAGATGCTCTACCACTGAGCTACGGTCCCTCCTGGTATTACTTAAACTTATTTTCCTTTTTCTGCTATCTTTAATCTGTTGATCGCTCTTTGTAATGCATCTTTAGCATCTCTTACTTCATCTTCATTTGCTTCTGCCATAGCTAAAATTTCTTCAGCACGCGTCTTTGCAAGTTTTGCTCTGTCTATGTCAATCTCTTCAACAGTTTCAATGGATTCAGCAAGAACTATTGCTTTGTTATTCTTTACTTCAAATATTCCGCCGCTTGTCGAATAAATAATTGTCTCCTGACCTTTTTTTATCTTGATCTTACCTAATGAAAATGTTGCGATCAAAGCTGCGTGATTTTTCAGCACCTGAAAACTTCCGTCTGTCCCCGGTATAGTCACCGAATCCACTTCTTCACTGTAAACCATCTTCACGGGACTCACTATTTCCAGATATAAATTCTGATCCAATTTCTATAAAATAATTTCTTTTTCTAAAATTTAATTTTATTACTTTTACTTCCTGATATTACTCGGAAAGTTTTTTACCTTTTTCTACAGCTTCTTCAATCGTTCCAACCAGATAAAATGCATTCTCAGGAAGATCATCATATTCACCGTTGATGATTCCTTTAAAACCTTTTATTGTATCTTCAAGCTTTACATACTTTCCGGGAAGGTTTGTGAACTGCTCTGCCACAAAGAAAGGCTGTGATAAAAACTTCTGTATCTTTCTTGCTCTTGCTACTGTCAGTTTATCTTCATCTGATAATTCATCAATACCTAAAATATTAATAATGTCCTGCAGATCTTTATAAGTCTGTAATATTTTTTTCACACCCTGTGCAGTATTATAATGATCTTCACCTACAACCAATGGATCAAGAATTCTTGAAGTCGAAGTAAGCGGATCTACTGCAGGGTAAATTCCAAGTTCTGAAATTTTCCTTGAAAGCTCAGTTGTAGCATCAAGGTGAGCAAATGTTGTAGCCGGTGCAGGATCTGTATAATCGTCTGCCGGTACATATATCGCCTGAATAGAAGTAATGGATCCTGTCTTTGTAGAAGTGATCCTTTCCTGTAAGGCACCCATCTCAGATGCAAGTGTCGGCTGATATCCCACTGCCGAAGGCATCCTTCCAAGAAGAGCTGATACTTCCGATCCGGCCTGTGTAAATCTGAAAATATTATCAACAAATAATAAAACGTCTTTTCCCTGATCTCTGAAATATTCTGCAATAGCTAATCCTGTCAATGCCACTCTCTGTCTTGCTCCCGGAGGTTCGTTCATCTGCCCGAATACAAGTGCAGTCTGTTTCAATACCCCTGACTCTTCCATCTCAAGATAAAGATCGTTACCTTCTCTTGTTCTCTCACCGACTCCCGCAAACACAGAATATCCGCCATGATGCTTTGCGATATTATGAATAAGCTCCTGAATAATAACTGTCTTTCCTACTCCCGCGCCACCAAATAATCCGGTCTTTCCGCCTTTTGTATATGGCTCCAGAAGATCGATAACTTTTATACCTGTTTCAAACATTTCTTTCTTTGTAGAAAGCTCGCTGAACTTTGGCGCTGGTCTGTGAATGGGATATTTAAGATCTGTATTTATAGGTCCCTTTCCGTCGATAGTTCCGCCGGTTACATTTATAAGTCTTCCAAGTACTTCTTCACCTACTGGTATTGAGATTGGGATTCCTGTATCAATTGCTTCCATTCCTCTTACAAGTCCATCAGTGGAATCCATCGCTACAGTTCTTACTCTTGATTCACCAAGATGCTGCTGTACTTCAGTAATAAGAACTTCATCAACTCCTTCAGTATTTTTTCTTTTTATCTCAACTGCATTATTTATAGCCGGCAAAGATCCGCCGCTAAAATCAATATCAAGCACAGGTCCGATAATTTGTAATATCTTACCTTTGTTATTTGTATTATTTGACATTAAAAAGTTGTATTAAAATTTCGTTGGTTATTCTACAAATATAAGGATTATGATATTTAGTTCAAACGTAGTTTTTAATTCTTTCGTAACTTTTTTCAATTATTTTTCTCCTCACCTTATTATGCATAAATAAATACTTGTAACAAATATTTAAATTTTGATAATATTCATTCGACTTATGTCTGTGTTCAATATTTTTTATATTAACTGAAAATAAATTTTAGTTAATCTGTAATTGAATGATCTTCTAAATTAAATTTTAAAGTTTTGTAAAATTAAATTTTCAAATGAATTCTCTTAACAACTTCATCAGAAAAACCTCCAAACCGTTAATGATAATTTTCGGACTTGCCACCTGTCTGCCTCTGGTATTTGCTTTCAATATAAATTTACTTCCCGACTTTGCAGAAGGAATTGAATTCACAGCTTCAAGTTCACCGGCTTTAAGACACTGGGGATTTATGGTATTCGGAATCGGCGCATTATTAATTGCTGCTGCTTTTTATCCATGGCTCAGATTTTACACAATGCTTTTTTCAATTCTTGAAAAATCTTTTATGGTATTTTTATTTATCTCAAACATAAATGAACCCTGGGGAAGTGCTTACACAGGCATGGGAATAATGGACAGCATAATTGTTTTTTACAGTCTGCTGTATTTTATCAGCAGTGAAGGACGTCCCGGGAAATGGGTTTTAGCGGATAAAAAATAAAAACGATATCCTTATAAAAAATAAAGCTGTGGAGAAAATCTCTCACAGCTTTTCAATAAACTTTATTTAAATCAGATTTTTCTAAACTATCAGCTATTTAATATTAGAAATATATTATTTAAATTATTTCAGCAGTGTCATTTTCTTCACCTCAGAAAAATTACCTGCACTCAATTTATAGAAATAAACACCACTTGAAAAATTACCTGCATTCCATTCTATAGAATAACTGCCCGAAGTAAGCCTTTCATTTACAAGTGTTGCAGTTTCATTACCCAGTATATCATAAACCTTTAATATAACATTTTCCGAAAGATTTAAATTGTTACCAATACTAAATGAAATTATTGTATATGGGTTGAACGGATTAGGATAATTTTGATTAAGAGAAAATTTATTTGGATTTTCCACACCTGAAGAAATTGAAGTAAGTATCATATTTCCAAAATACGGATTCAGATTTTTTCCTGTGACTACTATATTCACAGGCAAGTTGTTATTTATCAAATCGGAATTAAAAGAATAATTTCCGAGACTGTCAGTGTAACCGGAAGATTTGAGTTCACTATTTTGACTGATTGCAATCAACGCACCATTATAATTTTCACTGCCGGTCTTTATATTAAATTTATGTTGACCCCCGCTGTAATCACGAAGAAGGGAAATATTTTTTGGAACGTCAGAAAATGCTTCCTGTGAAGGATCTCCGAGAACCATGAATTGATTTATAGTAGCTATTACTGAACCGCTTCCATTGAAATAATTATATGCCTGAATTTTTCCAAAGTTCAGCATCGAACCAAAATCATAGATGCCGTGTCTGAAATACCCGTAAAGCATTTCTCTTCCAATAGTATCTGAAGTATAAAAGGAACATAGCTCAGTTGAAGCCGCAATGTTTATAGCAGTATTTTTCGTACTCCTTTCTATCCAGGCTTCACCAAAGCAATCATTCGTTTCTGAGTAATCCAGATCTGCATTTGAACAGGCAATTGAAATTATTGTAGGTTTTCTATTTTCGTAATTTAGGTTTACCATATTAGACATATTCCAAACAGGACTTGCCCAAGAAGTTTCATTCCCATGACCAATGAACCAGGTCCAGCTCACTCCACCGTTAATAAAACTTGTGATCTGATTTTGTGAAGTGCTTTCCATTGCAATATCAACATTTGTAAATCCACCTTCATTCAGAAAAACACTCTTGGCAACCTGACCATTTATCGGATCTATACCGTCATTACTATGAAGTACCAAAGCTCTTTTATACCAGTCTGTATCATCCATTTCAGGAAATTTTTCATACTGCATTAAACTTGCCAATGCTGAGTCAAGCTCTGAAACAGATTGTACAGAGATCCTGCCTACGACTATGTCCGGGAGAATGTCTGTTCCGTCAAGACATTGATATGGATGATCAGATTTTCCACCGGTCGCATTAAACCAAGTGAGTGTATTTCGTCCTCTTGCATCTCCGACAATTAATACATATTCAGTTCTGTCTGCAGAATTATAATTTGCAGTCAGATAATTTTTAATTTCAGTCGAAGTTGGATTTCCGTTTGCGTTAATTTCCGAACGTAATGTAACTGTTGTTTTAATTCCCTTTTGATTTTTCCATTCAGCAAACGGTAAAATGCTGTTATACAACGAATCAGCAGTCAGAATAAGCATTTTAGGAGCTATAAGAAAAGTGTTATCATTATTTATACTACCGTAATTAAAGATCGTATTCTTATAAATATTTTCAAAACTCTTTGATCTGCTGTAAACAGAGTTAGTGACATTGTTCACATTAGAATATCCGTCATAAACTAATTCAAATTCAATTTCATCATAAACTGTCATTTCATTTTTAGCAGGATTATATCTTACAGGATTTATTGAAATGACCGCGACTCTGTGATCACGCATTACTGCAATCTCTTTTATGCTGACAATTTCAGATGGGTAATTTTTGTCGGATGTATAATAATTTTTATCATATGAAAAATCTTTTACTTCTGCATTTGAATTTCGAAGCGGAAATTCCTGACTTGGGTAAATTTTATTTACACTGTAATTCTTTTCAGATGAATTTAATATTTTTATACTTACATTTTTAAAATTTGGAATGCTTATCATCTTTGTCATGACAGGAAGAGAAGCCTGACCGGTATTGCCAAGTGAGGTATAACCTTCAATGTTTATAGCATCAAAATTTTCACCGGTCACTGATCTTTCCACTATAGAATATCCTGCAACTCTTACAGAAATTACAGTATTATTATTATCTGAACTGATAAGCCTGACTTCATTTTTTACATCAGAATTTTTTGAAGTGGGAATGTATTTACCGTTTGCAAATATACTGTGCAAAGGTAATAAAAGTAAAATTAGGAAATAAAAAAAAGTGTGATTGAAAATTTTCATTGAAAAGTTTTGATTGTTATAAAAATTAGTACATAGCATAACTGTAATCATCGGATAAAAAATTTCACCGATTAATAAAAGTTATTTATTATAAACTATAGTCTCATTTAGAAAATCCAGAAAGTACTGATTGATCTTATCCATTGCTATATCATTGATCTCGATCTCATCAACTTTAATTCTCGGCTCGTCAGATTTTATAGAAAGCTTTTGCGTTATCTTTATATTTTCTTTTAATGGACTATATGCAAACTGAAGGAAGGGAGCATTTACGCCAAGTGTGATCTTACTGTGACCATATGGATAAAATAATATCTGAATAAAAATTCTTTTTAATGGATCTCTGATAACAGCGAGTTCATTTGAATAATAATTCATTGAGCAACCTGATCTGCCTATTATCATATTACTTTCTTTAACAAGAGGGATAATATGATTAGTGATAAGTTCCTTAAATTTTGTAGAATTCTCTGTGGCAATAAGTTCAGAATTACTGTCACCTTTATTTTTTTTTATCTCTACTATCTTATCTGTTATTTTCTTTATTTCTTCTTTTATTTCCGGGTTCATAATCATAGAAGGTTAACTTTAGTGATTTGTTTTTGATATAATTTTCCGGTAGTGTACACCGGACATTAGATTTTAATTTTTTTTTTAAATTAAACAATATAATTATTAATAGTAATTATCTGAATAATTTTATTAAGTTTTATTTTTGAACTTAATGTAATTTAATATTAATTCCGTTAATATTAAATATGATTTTTGTATCTGTCCTGATCACACAGGCAGTCCGGCAATTTCCATGATCTTAAGAGCATTTGTAGTCGGGCATGGTCCATTATGAATTTTATAATCAAAGATCATTTCATTGTTAAGGATTTCTTCCCTGAAATGAAAATTTAAAACAGTATCAATCTCGTCTGAAATGTTTACAAGCTCCAGATCGTGAGTAGTTATAAAGCCTGCACAGTTTTGTTTTGACAAATATCTTATGAATTCCCTGCTCCCGTGTAGTCTTTCTTTATTATTTGTCCCTTTAAAAATTTCATCTATCAGAAAAAATTTTATTTTATTTTTTGAAATCTTTATTTCATCAATTAACTCTTTAAGTCTTCTGACTTCAGCATAAAAATATGAGATACCATCAGCCACAGAATCATTGACTTTTATGCACGTAAATAGATCATATACTGAAGTTTTAAAACTAATTGCATTTACCGGAGCACCTGCATTTGCCAGACATTGATTAATGCCTACAGTTTTGAGAAAAGTACTTTTACCGGACATATTCGATCCAGTAATAATTACTGTTTCACTTTCCTTTGAAAAATTAAAATCATTGCAAATTTTCTGATCCCTCTGCAGCAGCGGATGTCCGCATTCTTTAATCTCAAAAGTAAACTCTCTTTCGGTTTCAAACTCAGGATAATTATAATCAGGATTTAAATATGAAAAATTAGATACGGAGATCAGACACTCAAGTTCATAAAACTTGTCCAGCCACTCCGGAAGTTTATGTTCTATATCTGAGATAAGTGTCAGAAGTTTTTTGCAGACAATAAAATCATAAGGAATAAATGCATTGAAAATCACTCTGTAAATCGGATTATCCCTTAGACGTATTAGCATAAGAAGTTTATCAAGTTTTATCAGCTCATCACTAGCACCATCTTTTTCCGCTTTGAATATATCTAAAAACTTTTCTGTCTCCGGGAAATTTTTCATATTATACTTTCCTGCAAGCTGCATCAGCACTGAGAATTTTCTTATATGATCGCAGAGAAGAGCTGACTCTTCAAACACAGAAGATGCAGGCTTTTGATATTTTCCATAAAAGATCAGGTACATTAGAAAAACTGCAAACCAAATCGAACCAAGTATACCTGCAATATATAAACCAAAAAGAATTAAATAAGATAAAATAAAAATAATCGATACCGGTATTACGAAATCCGGAATAGTAGAATGTTCGGATTTTTTTAGCCAGTTTAGTATTGCTGTTCCGTTAAGAGGTTTTAAAGATATAAGTCTGGCTTTCAAAATAAATTTCTCTCTGAATCTTTTCATTCCTGAAAGTTCTTTAATAATTTTCTGATTTCTGCTTATCTTTTTAATGTCAGGTGAAAATTGTGACAGCTTCTTTGATAGTAATGAACTTCCTTCGAAAGAAACTGAATTATCTAATAGCTGATGAAGAGATCTCTTTCCTGTGATATCAAGATCTTTAAATGTAGATGATTCGTCAGGAATTATTCCGCTGACATTACCGGGAATACCTTTCCAGTCAAGTTTCATTCGGGAAATATTTTCATTCTGTAAAATTCTAAAGTACGATATTCTTTTTACGGTATGCAATAGTCTGTTATGAAGATGTACTGTGATCCCGAAAGTCAGTATAGAAATTGCTGATACAATGCATCCGATGGTCTGGTCAATATTAAACGCAGTAACTGACAAAACTAACCCGCTAAGAAATATCCATAATCTGTTAAAAGAGAACATATTACTTTTCTTTTTGAGATATTCTATTCTATCATTTAGCTTTACTGATAATTTCTGCAGGTAATCTAATCTGCTTTCATATAAATTCATAATTAAATATAAAATTTATATTGCTTAAATTACATTTCTTAATTTTTACGAAATGACAAATTATAAATTTTAATAATTACTTATTGCAAAAGAGGGATGTCATAATAATTGGAGCCGGTGCAGCAGGACTGATGTGTGCAGCCGAAGCAGGCAAAAGAGGAAGGATGGTTACAATTCTCGAAAGTTCAGAGAAACCCGGAAAGAAGATCCTTATTTCAGGCGGTGGACGGTGTAACTTTACAAACAGAATAGTCACTTCTGAAAATTTTATTTCGAACAATCCTCATTTCTCCAGATCAGCACTGGCAGGATTTACACCGGATGATTTTATTTTTATGGTCGAATCATATAATATCAGCTATCATGAAAAAAAACTCGGTCAGCTTTTTTGTGACGGAAGTTCCAGAGAAATTCTTTACATGCTTACTGATGAATGTAAAAAATATGGTGTGGAAATTATTACTGACTGTAAAATTTCAGAAGTTATAAAAATTGAAAGTAATTCTTTTGAAATAAGATCATCTTATAAAAATTTTGTTTGTGATTCTATTGTAATTGCTACAGGCGGACTTTCAATTCCTAAAATGGGAGCTACAGATTTTGGATATCGAATTGCTAAAAAGTTTGAGATAAATATTATTAATACTTTTCCTGCACTGGTGCCGCTTAAATTTAATGTTAATGAATGGAAAGAATTTTCGGATATCAGTGGAGTATCAGTTGATTCAATAGTTTCAGTCAAATCCAAAGGTAAGATAAAATTCCGGGAAAATGTACTCTTCACACACAAAGGTCTCAGTGGTCCGGCGATTCTTCAGATCTCTTCATACATAAACAATACTGAAAGCTTTGAAATTGATCTTTTACCTGATAGGGATATGTTTAAAATTTTTATTGAAAATTCCGGAAGTAAAATACAGCTTAGTAATTTTCTTTCTGCATATTTCCCTAAAAGATTTTCAGAAGCATTTGTAGGGAAATATATTTTATCAAAACCAGTTTACCAATATACCCAAAAAGATTTGAAGAACATTTCAGATAAGATCCACAATTGGGAATTACAACCGTCGGGAACTGAAGGATATGAAAAAGCTGAAGTCACTGCCGGCGGAATTGACACCAGAGAACTTTCCTCCAAGACAATGGAATCAAAAAAAGTAAGCGGACTTTATTTCATCGGAGAAGTAGTAGATGTCACAGGTTGGCTAGGCGGATATAATTTTCAATGGGCTTGGTCGTCAGGAGCTGCTGCAGGAAGGAGTTGTTGAATTAGGAATTAGAAATTAGAAATTACGAGTTACGAGTTTCAAGTTACGAATTGCTAATCTATAAATCACATTAACAAAATTCTTAATTCTTAATTTTTAATACTTAATTGCTCTTTGTCACATTTTTCGCTGCATGTTTTATGAAATTTCTCATCACATTCTTCACAACAAATAAAATGAACATGGCATTTAAAGTTTGCACAGTTTACATATCTGTCTGAAGGATTTTCGCAGCGTAAACATTTTCCCACTATTGAAGTACCTTCTGCAAAATTCACATCGACTGCAATCCTTTCATCAAACACATAACATTTTCCTTGAAAATTACTACCACGGGTGTCCGGATGTTTTGCATAAGCAATGATTCCACCCTTTAGCTGATTAACATTTGTAAAACCCTCCCGCACAAGAAAGCCTGAAAATTTTTCACATCGAACTCCGCCTGTACAGTATGCGAGAATTTTTTTATCCTTTAATAGATCTTTATTCTTTTTTGCCCATTCAGGAAACTGTTTGAAATTTTTCACATCAGGTCTGACAGCATTTTTAAAATGTCCAATGTCATATTCATAATCATTTCTTACATCTATCAATAATACATTTTCATCGTTCATTGCTTCGAGAAATTGCTTCGGTTTAAGTCTTTTACCGGTGATCTGATTTGGATCGAGATCATTTTCCAGATCCATAGTAACGATCTCACTTCTTGATCTGACAAATAATTTTTTGAAAGCGTGCTCTTCTACATCATCGATCTTGAATGTCATGTCAGTAAATCTCGGATCCATTCTCATTGCATAAATGTAAGCGTCAGTCTGCTCAGGCGTACCGGAAAGCGTTCCGTTGATCCCCTCTTCTGCTATCAGAATTCTGCCTTTTACACCGAGTGATTTGCAGAATTTCAAATGAAGTTTTGAGTAGCTTTCGTGATCTACAATTTTGACATATTTATAATAGAGTAAAACTCTGTAAGGTGAAATTGTTTTCATATGTAAAATTAATTCTATCAGGTTTATTATTCAATTTATAAATATCGTCATACCGTTTTTTTAATTTATGATTTCATTATTTTAATTAAAAATTTTTTTAATATTTATTTATCCTTGACTCATAAAATTTTCAAAGACCGTTCACAACTGTTTCTTGTTCTTATACTTTCATCTATCCCGTTTTTAATACATTTATATGTAAATATTTTTGAAGGATACGGATATTTCCGGGATGAACTTTATTACATTGTCAGTACCGAACATCTCTCTTTTGGATATGTCGATCATCCTCCATTGTCTATTTTTATTCTGTACATAAGCAAAACCATTTTCGGCGATTCATTATTTGCAATAAGGCTATTACCTGCATTGCTGTCAGGTCTCACTGTATTTTTTACATGCCTTATGGCATTAAGACTTGGAGGTAAAACTTTTTCACTAACACTATCAGCCGCTGCAGTTATACTTGCACCTGTATATTTAGCAATGAATTCCTTTTACTCAATGAACTCTATAGACATATTCCTCTGGAGTGTTTCTTTTTATTTGGTAATGCTTATTATAAAAGAAAATAAAACTTCTTACTGGATTTATCTGGGTTTGTTTATCGGACTTGGACTGATGAACAAGATCGGTTTCCTCTGGTTTGAGTTTGGATTTTTCACAGGAATACTGCTAACTCATAAGCGGAAAGAATTTTTAACTGTAAAACCTTACCTGACTTTAATTATATCTTTTGTAATTTTCCTTCCTTATATAATATGGAATTTTCAAAATGAGTTTGCGCACTTAGAATTTATAAGGAACGCGGGCTCAGAAAAATATTCAGGGCTAAATATTATAGATTTTATTAAAGGTCAGTTTATGAATATGAATCCTTTCTCTGTTGTTATCTGGTTGTGCGGACTATATTATTTTATATTTAATGAGAAAGGTAAAGAATTCAGGATCATTGGTATTATTTATTTAACTGCATTTATAATATTGGTAATTAATGTTCACAGTAAATCTGAGTATCTTGCACCTGCATATACAGTTCTGTTTGCAGGCGGTTCAGTATTCATAGAATTAAAATCACAGATGAAATTCAAATGGCTGAGATTTGCCGTACTAATTCCGTTACTGATAACAGGAGTTGTAATTGCTCCGACTGTAATGCCTTTGCTGAAAGTAGAAGATCATATTTCTTATACAAAAAATTTAGGATTAGCTCCTTCTTCTTCGGAAGGGAAAAAACTTTCAGAGCTTAAACAATTTTTTGCAGATATGCATGGCTGGGAAGAGATGGCAGCAAATGTATCGAAAGTATATGAATCACTTTCAGCGGAAGAAAAACAGAATACACTTTTCTTTGCATGGAATTATGGAGAAGCATCGGCAATTAATTTCTTCAGAAATAAGTATCCGCTTCCTGAAGCGATCTCATCTCATAATGCTTTCTGGATGTGGGGTTATGGTGACAAAGAATTTCCCACACTTATCATAATCGGAGGCGAAAAAGAAGATTATACTGATGAGTTTGGATCCGTTGTAGAAGTTGGGATTCATACATCCAAATATGCAATGCCTTATGAAACTGACCTAATGATCTTTATTGCAAAAGATCCTAAAAATCAGCTGAGTGAAGTCTGGCAAAGGATAAAACATTATGATTAATCTCAATTTCGATTTATAAATTATAATGCAGTCCCCCGGAATCAATTACAACTGTTCCCGCAGAATCACGTGCTTTTCGGAGCGAATTTAAGTGTGAATCAATAAGTGTAGTACTTATTAAAATAAATAAGACCATTCTAAAATTAACAGAATGGTCTTATTTAATATAAATTAATTTTGTAAAATTTATCTAGACAAGATCGTATTCTTTACTTACATTTTCTAACCATTCTTCAGAATAATTGACAATCGATTCCACTACACTGGATTCAAACGGTGACTCAATATTTGCAATTTCCACTAACTCAAGAAAAGGTTTACTGCCGCCTTCTCTGCAAAGTCCTAGATAATCTTTCCATGCAATGTCTTTGTCATGATTACATTTTCTCCAGAATTGCAACGCGCAGATCTCTGCCAGACAATAATCTATATAATAAAACGGCATTTTAAAAATATGTCCCTGCATAAACCAATAACCGCCTCTTGATAGAAAATCATTTCCATCGTAATTTTTATGAGGCATGTATTTTTTCTCGATCTCTCTCCACTTTATTTTTCTTTCTTGAGGAGTTGCATCAGGATTTGAATAAACGAAATGCTGAAATTCATCTACAGTTACACCATAAGGAATAAACATCAGTGCTCTGTTAAGATGGGAGAATAAGAATTTATCTGTATCCACTTCAAAGAATAAATTCATCCATGGCCAGGTAATAAATTCCATACTCATTGAATGTATCTCACAAGCTTCTAATGTCGGATGCTGATATTCAGGGAATTCAAACTTGCGGCTTTCATATCCCTGAAAAGCATGACCTGCTTCATGAGTAAGAACTTTTATATCATGATCTGTACCATTCATATTTGCAAAGATATACGGGCTTTGATATTTCTGAATATAAGAACAATATCCGCCGGCTGATTTATTTTTTCTGTTATAAAGATCCATCACATCATGATCGATCATGAAATCAAAAAATTCGGAAGTCTCAGGAGAAAGTTCATCATACATTATCTTTGCTTTTTCAACTATCCAGTCAGGTGAACCTTTTGGAGTTGGATTTCCATTTTTAAAATTATATTCACTGTCATAATAATGAAGTTTGTCCAGACCGGTTCTCTGAAGCTGAAGTTCTTTAAGTTCTGTAGTCAAAGGGACAAGGAATTTTAAAATTTCATCTCTAAATCCTGCTACTTCAGTACTAGAATATCCTGTTCTTTTTAATCTATCATATCCAAGCTGTATAAAATTTTCATAACCAAGAGCATGTGCTATCTTTGTTCTGACTTTTACAAGTTCATCAAAAATATCATCAATTTCTTTTTCATTATCTTCAAAGAATTTCCATTTAGCATCATAAGCTCTTTTTCTCATTTCTCTGTTATCGGAATTCATAAAAGAAGCCATGCCGGCAATATTTCTTTCTTCACCTTCAAACATAATTTTCGCAGAAGCAATAAGTCTTACATATTTTGATGAAAGATGATTTTCTTTTTTCATATCATCAATGATCTCAGGCTTAAAGGTCTTTACAGAAACTTCAGCTACATTGAAAAGCTGCATACCGCAGATCTCTTCAAGCTCTTTTCGGAAAGGTGAGTTTATTAATTCGAAATAAAATTCTTTGACAAGCCCTGAATAGCCAGGTCCGATATCATCAAAATAATCATGCTCTTCTTCATAAAATTTATCGGAAATATCAATTGTATATCTGATATTTGCAATTCGTCCCATTGAGTCATAATCATTTCTGATCTCTGTAATTTCTTTCATTACAGAATACTGCTCTTCAGCACTACCTGAATTTCTAAACTTATCCAGCTTCTCATTAAAATCTTTTTTTACTGATTCAATGTCAGGACGCTTATATTCAAACTCATTAAATTTTATTGCCAAAATAATTTCCTTTCTGTAAAGATGTTATAAGTTATTTTTAAATTTTAATTCTGTATTCTTCTACAATATTACCATTTATCAAATGTTCTTTTATTATTCTTTCAAGTACTTCAGGGGTACAGTTTCTGTACCAGACGCCTTCAGGATACACTACTGCTAAAGGTCCGTCCAGACATATTCTGAGACAATTCGCCTTTGTTCTGTTTATGCCGCCTTCATTTACAAGTCCAAGTTCTTTTAGCCTGTCTTTTAGATATTCCCATGACTTCATTCCGTCTTTGTAATCACAACATTTTGCTTTTCCCTGATCACAGCAAAGGAAAATATGTCTTTTGGTTTTTCCTATTCCAAGCTTTTCTACTTTTTCGTCTAATGATTTAGATCCCATTTAATTCCTGTATTACTTCTCCTAATTTTTGAAATGCCTTTCCTCTGTTGGTATGCCTTGTCTGTGAGGAAAGGATTGATTTTCTTAATCTTATATTTTTTGGGGTAACTTCCACCAACTCATCATCTTTTATGAAATCAATTGCCTTCTCAAGTGTCATCGGAGTTACAGGTGTAAGTATCATACTTTCATCTTTTCCTGATGCTCTCATATTCGAAAGTTTTTTACCTTTTGTAGGATTTACATCAAGATCATTGTCACGGTTATGCTCCCCTACTATCATTCCTTCATAGACCTGATCATTTGGAATACTGAATAATGTTCCTCTAGGCTCGAGATTATAAAGTGAATAAGATAGCGCTTCTCCCATTCTGTCAGAAACAAGAGATCCTGTAAGTCTGGCAGGAAATTCTCCGCGATGCTCTTCATAACCCTGAAGATAAGAATTCATTATTCCTGTTCCGCGTGTGTCCGTAAGAAATTCATTTCTGTATCCGATCAGAGATCTGGATGGAATTGAAAATTCGACCCTTACTCTACCGGTACCATGATTTACAAGATTGATCATTCTTCCTTTTCTCTTTGAGAGCTTTTCTGAAACAACCCCTACAAAATTTTCATCACAGTCTATAAACAAATGTTCGATCGGCTCATGTAGCTTTCCATCAATTCTTCTGAAGATCACCTGCGGTCTGCCTACGCTCAGTTCATATCCTTCGCGTCTCATTGTTTCTATAAGTATTACCATCTGAAATTCACCGCGACCTTTTACAATAAAACTATCACCTTCTTTTGTATCTTCTACTTTTAAAGCAACATTACTGAGAGTTTCTTTCATAAGACGTTCACGTATCTTATTTGACTGAACGATCTTTCCTTCCCTGCCTGAAAGCGGCGAAGTATTTATAGAAAACATCATTGAAATAGTCGGCTCATCTACAGCAATTCTCCTTAGAGCTTTAGGAAATTCTTTATTACAAATAGTATCACCGATATGAACATCTTCAATACCTGCAAGTATTGCAATGTCGCCTGCTTCTACTATGTCAGATTCTTTAAAATTAACTCCGTCATAGATCTGAAGTTTTGATATTTTTAATGGAAGTGCTTTACCGGCTTCATTGATGCAAACAAGTTCATCATTCTTTTTTATTTCTCCGTTTGCAATCTTACCAATGGCAAGTCTGCCTACATAATCTGAATAATCAAGATCAGCAACAAGCATCTGAAACGGTTCATCCGGATCATAAGATGGAGGAGTAATTTCTTCTATTATTGTTTCAAATAATATAGAAAGATCCTTTCCATTGTCTGAAAGATTTTTTTGAGCAATACCATCTCTTCCAATAGCATAAAGCACGGGAAATTCAATCTGTTCTTCACTGGCATCAAGGTCGATGAAAAGATCATAGACTTCATTCAAAACTTCCTCCGGTCTGGCATCTTTTCTGTCGATCTTATTGACGATTACGATTATTTTTAAATTTGACTCCAGAGCTTTTTTCAATACAAATCTTGTCTGAGGAAGTGGACCTTCAGATGCGTCCACTAAAAGCACTACGCCGTCCACCATCATCAGAGCTCTTTCGACCTCGCCGCCGAAGTCAGCGTGACCGGGAGTATCAAGAATGTTTATCTTTGTATCGCCCCATGTAACGGAGCAGTTCTTAGCGGCAATGGTGATCCCTCTTTCTCTTTCAAGGTCCATACTGTCCATAAGTCTTTCGGCGATCTCCTGATTTTCACGGAACATTCCGCTTTGTCTGAACATATGATCTACAAGTGTAGTCTTACCATGATCAACGTGAGCTATAATAGCTATATTTCTTAACTTATTGTTAAACAAAAGATTTTTCAATTATAATTTTTTATTGGGGTTTTATAAATAGTTAATTCAGTTTTTTGGAAATTTATGTCGGAAGGTATTACTGATTTTCAAAGTATGTAAAATAGCTTTATTAAGTGAGTGTTACAAGTTAGAATTAGCACCTTAAATGATTTATATTTCATATCACATCCGTCCAACACGTTTCATTGTGAAACTCAAGTTTCATTATTTTCTACTAACTTTTTTATAAAGACCCTCGATAAGAACACTCGAGAGCAGGCTCCAAAAGTAACAAAAAAAGACGCCCGCTGGTAATATACTGCCTAAATTCTTTTCGAAATTGAAATAAAATATCCAACTCAAAATTTGCTTCGCAAATTTCTCAGACAAGGATATTTTATTTTTTCAATTTCTCAAGAAT
>DAORRV010000066.1:0-19970 GCA_035443185.1 Ignavibacteria bacterium
ATTAACATTATCACCTGAGGTTTTACCGTTATTTACCCGAGCTTGATATACATAATTATATTCAAAGCCGTTTCCATTCTTAAAATCTTTATTTACAGTTGCAGAATAACATTCCTTATTAATTATTGTCCTTTGAATTTTAAGGCTGGAATTAATTTCAGCAGATTCATTATTTCTATCCTTTGCACTATTACTTCCATTTAGATCTGTTGATGATTTTTTATTTTTCATCAGTTTATTAAGCTCAAAAGTAAAATCAATATTTTTATCAGGTATCGGCTTTTGATATTTTGCTTGTGATTCTAAACCGGCTTTTGTGATTCCACTTTCAATAAACGCATTCTTTCTTTTAATTTTATTTTTAACTTTACGAAAAAAATTGTTTAGCTTTGATTTATCTTGAGGGATGTAAAAATTAGCGAGATTATCCTCGCTATTATCCGGTACATTTATCTCCATTTTCTGAATTGAGAAAACATCATTTACTGACTTTTGTAAATCAACAGCAAAATAATAATAAATGAATCCGGCTAACAGGGAAACAATTACTGAAGACAGATAGTTTTTTTTATACTTCATGATAATTGTAGTTAATTAATAAGTCCTGTTTACTATTATGAATATACTATTTATGGAGAAAAATAAAAACAATTTTTTTGAACTTTTTTTTAATACATTCACTGATACATTTGAAAGAAATCAGCGTAAATTTAAAGTTTTATATTAATTAATCTTTCTTGTTTGATAAATCTAATCTGCTGATTATATCAACTAACTGCGGTATTACTTGATCCTCTTAATTGCGACAATAGTTTTGTCATCTGAATATATACCTTTTGAAGAAAAAGTGTTAACATCCTGCATAATTTTTCCGCAGATTTCTCTGGTGTTAAGATCTTTATATTTTAAAATTACTTCTTTCAATTTGTCTTCACCATAAAATTCAAAATTTTCATTTGTAGCTTCTACAATCCCGTCAGTATACAAAACAAGTATGTCATTCAGTTGAAAGTTTATGCTGTCAGAATAATACTTCTGATAAGGAGCAGGTCCGAGTACCGGACCGGTAGCAGACAGCATTTCCGTTTCACCGCTTTGAGAATTATAAAATAGGGGAGGATTCTGACCGGCATTAACATACTGACAAAGTCCTTTTTTATCATTGATAAGTTCACAGTAAAATAAAGTAACAAATCTTTCATATGGGAATGTTTCATATACAAGATTATTTATCTTCTTTACCATCGTAGTCAGTTTGATCTGAAATTCAACTCCCATTCGAAGAGCTCCGGAAACATAAAGAGCCTGAGCTGCAGCCGATATACCTTTGGATGCTGCATCTCCAATGGCAATACCAACTCTTTCCTTGTCTTCACTTTCAATGTAATCGAAAAAATCTCCGCCTACTATTTTATCAGGAATTGAAAGGCCAAACATATCGAAGTTTCCAAATTTCATCTCATGTTCTGGAAGTATGCTCTTCTGTATCTCCCGGGCTTTGTTTAATTCCTGAATATTTTCTTTAGCTGTAGATTCAATATCCTTACTTCTGATGATTGAGCTTAATGTCATACTGATGATATTAAGTGTATTTAGCAGATCATCTTCAATGAATGTCGTTGCATTGAGTGCAATCAAATATTCATAAAGAAAATAAATCTCTCCTGCATTATCTTTAAATTTATAACGCTCACCTACACCAGTTGCAGAGTAATGATAAATCCCTTTGTCAATCAGGTAATCGTCAGTTTCTTTTGCAATTACAGATCTGTAGTTTCCGACATTTTTAAACATTGGATATTGATCAATGCTTAACTCATAATTTTTTTCAATAATATCCACGTCTCCCATTTGTTCGAAAAGAAAATAAGAATTTTTTTCGGAATTTAATTTCCAAAGTCTTCCACCGATAATTTTTATTTCTTCGTTTTTAATGATCTGTTCGAGGACATAAGTAAGAAGCTGTTCGTCATTTTCAGTTTTTGGAGCTTCTTTAATAATATTTTCAATAGTCCTGAATAATTTTTTCTGTTCCATATAATTAATTTAAATAAATTCTATTTTGATTTTGATTTAACCTTAATTTTAAGTTTATTTCTTTCTTTGTAAATCTCACCGAATTCTGCCCCTACTACAAAAATTAATGATAAATAATAAACAAAGAATATGCTAATGACTATAGTAGCAAAAGCCCCATAAATCCTGCTGTAATTAGCTACTTTTAAAATGTAAAATCCAAACAAATATTTTAGTAGTTCGAAAAAAAATGCTGTACATACAGAAGTAAATAGTATTACTTTCTTATTCATTTTCCAGTATGGAATAAAAATATACATAATATAAAAAAGACAAAATGAAAGTAAATATCCTCCAATTATTGGTATAAGCTTTTGGAAAAAGTTCAATATAATTGTTTCACCGAATAAACCCTGTGAATAAGTTTCTACAATAGGTACAATTGAGGTAGCTGCTAATGATAGCATTAGCAGAATTAAAGAAATTATAACCAGAAAAAAATCTCTGATCTTTTCTTTGATGAAACTTTGTTCAGCGTCAATTTTGAATATTTTTTTCAGAACTTCTCTCATTGCACTGAATACACCGCTTGCTGTCCAGAATAGTCCTGCAGTTCCTATAATACCTGTTAGAAAAGTATTGTTTGTTAATTCTTTGGTCTTATCAATAAGTTCAAAAATTATTCTTTCCTTATATTGCCCGGGAAGGGGGACTATGCTGTTTATATATTCTATAAGTTTGATCTGAACAGTTTCACTGTCAAGATATACACCCAATATTGTTAAAAGCATTAGTGAAAACGGTAAAAGACAGATAAGGATGTTAAATGAAATTCCTGATGACATTATCCAGACATGGTCATTATCAAACTTATCAAGGAGTTTTTTAGAATAATAAATGATCCGTTCGACAAACTTATTTTCACTAAAGCCGGAAAAGTTTCTATTCATTCTAATTAAGTTTTCCTGTAATTTTTTCTACTTCCTTAATTAGATCCATATTATAAATAATTTTGCAGGTATTTAAAATCTCTTCGCTGATAAATAAATCTTTATATATATGTTTAGTATATTTTCTTAAATACAGATAAGCAGCTTCTGTACCGGCTCCACTTTTTAAAGGTCTGAGAAAATCAATTCCCTGTGCGGCACAAAGAAATTCAATTCCTAATATATTTTTAACATTATTAATTACATCATAGCATTTTATAGAAGAGACAGAACCCATAGAATTATGATCTTCCTGATTTGCGCTTGTTGGAATTGAATCTACAGAAGCCGGATGACATAATACTTTATTCTCACTTACAAGTGATGCGGATGTATATTGAGCGATCATTAATCCGGAATTTAAACCACCTTCACTGATAAGAAATCTTGGTAGACCGCTAAGACTTCCATCAACAAGCCGGGCAGTTCTTCTTTCGCTGATATTACCGAGTTCACTGACAGCAATTGCAAGAAAGTCTGCAATGAATGCAAGCGGTTCACCATGAAAGTTTCCTCCTTCTATATGTTCCCCCGAAGCAGTAAATAATAAGGGATTATCAGTAGCCGAATTTATCTCGATCTCCAGAACTTTTTTACAGTGAGCGATTGTATCTTTCACTGCACCATGCACCTGCGGCATACATCTGAGTGAATATGCGTCCTGAACTTTACCGCAGTCTTTATGTGAGCGCATGATCTCACTTCCTTTAAGAAGTTTTCTCAGATTTGAAGCTGATTTTTTTTGACCCGGATGTGGTCTGACAGATTGTAATTTTTCTGAGAAAGCTTTACTTGTTCCGCGAAGTGCTTCAAGTGACATGCTGCCTGATATATCACTCAGCTTAGATAAAATTTCTGCATCATAAACAGATTTGCAAATATAAGCTGACATCATCTGGGTACCGTTTATCATTGCAAGCCCTTCCTTTGCTGACAGTTCATATGGTTTGATCTTTTTTGATCGAAGAGCAGTGCGGGATTCAGTTATATTCCCGTTAAGTTTACAGGATCCTTCGCCGATCAAAAGAAGCGCTAAATGAGATAATGGAGAAAGGTCACCTGAACTTCCGACAGATCCTTTTGAAGGTATAAGCGGAATTATGTCAGAATTAAAAATTTTAATCAGCGTATTGATAAGTTCTGTTCTAACTCCTGAAAATCCTTTAGAAAGTGAATTGATTCGGAAAAGAATCATGAGTCTGGCAATAACGTCCGGTACATACTTACCAACGCCTGCTGAATGAGACAGTATAAGATTTCTTTGAAGAGTTTTAAGATCTTTTTGAGAAATTTTTACATCTTTGAATTCTCCGAAACCTGTTGTTACACCATAGATTACTTCATCATTTTTTATCCAATCTTCAACCATATCTCTTGACGCCCTGATATTCTTTTCTGAAGAGCTGTGAAGAGAAATCTTTTGACCGCTGGTTACAATCCCGATCGAATTCTGAACGGTTAAATTATTTCCATTTATAAGGAAAACGTTTTTTTGCATTTGTTAATATAGTAATGTAGTAAAGAAGTTTAAAGATAATTTAGGATTGATATTACTTATGCTTATAGAAATGAATTTGAAAATGAAAAATTATGAACCTGATCAATTATTAGTGAGTTTGTTAAAAAATATTTCAGCCTCATCTTTGTCATTAAACCAATATGAATTTTCCTTTTTCTCAAAAATTAAAAATTTTTTATAAACATTAACTATCCACATTGCGGGGTCTGAAATTCTGTTTATTAATTCAAAGGTCTTTCCGTTAACGGAAGTTTTTTGCCTGAAATCTTTCATAATGATTTTTAATAATTTATATAAATATATTCACTATATAAACGTTAATGTTTTTACGTTTTGGATTATATATTAAAGTTGTTAGTGAATATATTAATAACTGTCTGCAAATAAAAATATTAAAAAATATGTATATTTATAATCATCATTTAAAAATAAATTGAACACATGCATATTTTTTCCGTAACAAAACATTTTAAAAATATTGAAAAAAGATAATTTGTTTAAAAAGATCTATGACTTTTATTCAGGCGATTTAACTTCCAAAGAATTAGAGAACACTTTTTTTAAGGAAACGCCTGTCAGATATAAATATTATCTGAAAGAACTGGAAAAATCAGGAAAGAAAAAGGAAGATGCTTCTAAAAAGACTGGCTTGTTTAAGCTTTTAAAAAATTTCACAATAGCTTTCCTTACAAAACTATCACCTGTAATAAGAATTTTTTATTCTTTAGCTGTAATAGCATTTTTATTTGCCTGGGTAAACGGAAACTGGAAACTTGCTATTCTGACATTCATAATTGTTAATTTTATACTTATTTATGAAATTGCTGAAAAGCTGACATCAGGTGACGAACTCAAAATAGCCAGGGATGTTCAGACCAGTCTCATACCCAGTAATCCTCCGGAAGATAATTATTTTGATATATCATATTATTATGAAACAGCTAAGATCGTTGGCGGAGATTTTATTGATTTTATAAAAAAAAGTGATGAGATTTACTTCATTTCAACGGGTGATATTTCCGGGAAAGGAATGTCAGCAGCTTTATATATGATTCAGGTCAGACTTCTTATTCGCCAGTTAACAGATATTTATGACAATCCATGCTGTATCTTAAAAGGTCTAAACAAAAACGTATTCAGGCATATAAAAAAGGGACTTTATTTCAGTTCAATATTAGTGGAAGTAAATAAAATAAATCTTAAAATCTGCAGGGCAGGTCATACGCCATTACTAATGTATGATAGTTTTGCAGGAGAGTGCAGAGAAATTCAACAAAAAGGAATGGCAGTTGGATTAACTGATGGTGATATGTTTGACAATTCTTTAGAGGAAATTAATATTAACGCAAACCCGGGAGATGTTTTTTGTTTTTATTCAGACGGATTAACTGAATCTATGAACAGTCAAAAAGAGGAGTTTGGACTTGAAAGAGTAAAGAAAATTTTAAGTGAAAATTTTTTCAGACCTGCTGAAGAAATTAAGGAAATCTACCTTAATGAAATAAATAAATTCAGAGGTTATGCTGAAGTTCATGATGATATAACAATTATCATTATGAAAACCAGATAATCAATTAAAGATATTTTAAATTTAATTAAAGAAGAAAATCGAATAAATGTAATTGAAGCTATTAGTTTAAGGCGGTTAGCAGAATTCAATTTCTGATTTGTTTAAAAATCCTAATTTATAAAAATAATATATAACAGATGCATGAATTACTTAAAGTAAATCATTCATTAAAAATATATTTTTATTTAAAATATAAATTTCTATCTTAAGCATCATAAAAATTATTTTTTAAATAAAAGAAAGGATATATATAATATCATTTCTATGGATATTTATCTTACCTTCTAATTAATGCACATTCCTTAGATTAAATTTCCCCTTTCTATATCCGAAATAGAAAATAGCGGTGGTGTATAAAATAGTATGAAAAAAATTAAGTATTTTACATTTGGGGTTTCATATTTTTTAATTTCATTCTCATTTCTAAGCTTTCAAAATTCATTTGCAGATCAGTTATCCTTGAATTCCAATTCCGGAATCAATTCATCTACATATTCTTTTTCAGATTTTCCTAGGACATATCAACTTTATGCCAGGGACACGCAGGATTCTGCTTTTGTAACATATTCAGGAACAATAAATGTAACAGGATATGATTCTGTATACATGGAAGTTTACAGGAATTCAACTTTATGGAAAAGAAGATCTGCAAAATTAGTTTATGCTAACGGTAAATCATGGTTTGATCTTAAGCAAAAAATCCATGCCGAATTAACTGAATTCAATTTCAAATTTTACTTAAGATCTGGTTCTTCAAGTACACTTATAAGCATTGCAAATAATGTAGTCTGCGGAGATTTTTTTATGATTGCCGGGCAATCAAATTCCACGCCTACAGATGCTTTAATGACCTATGAAAATGAGTTTTGCAGGTCTTTTGGAATGCAGACACTAAATTATAATGGATTTCCATATAATCCTGTAGATACTTTGTGGGGATTATCCAAAGCAGATGGTGCAGTCAGAGTATTTAGCGGTCCGTTCAATGTTGGAATATGGGGACTTGAACTTCAGAAATTAATAAAAGAAAATTTTGGCATTCCGACCTGTATTATAAACGGAGGTGGAGCTGCTTCTACCATAGAACTGAATTTAAGAAACAATTCCAATCATACCGATTTCAATACTCTTTATGGAAGACAATTATACAGAACCAAAAAAGCAGGACTTACCGATAAAGTAAAAGCCATATTCTGGTTTCAGGGTGAATCGAACGGAACAATAAGCTGGTTAAATTATCAGCAGAATTTTCAGACATTATATAATCAATGGAAAGAAAATTATCCCGGATTTGATTTTACATATGTATTTCAGACAAGACCTTGCTGTTCTGCTCAGTATGCAAGCCAGCTCAGAGAAGTACAGAGAAAATTACCTGAGTCATTTCCAGATCTGGAAGTTATTGCAACAGCAGGATTACCCTATTATGGAGGATGTCATTATCAGTATAATGGATATAAAAATATTGGAACAGTTGTTTTCAAATACATAAGTGAAAAGTTTTATACACCTGTTGATACTACGGGTAAGATCGGTCCGAATATCAGGACTGCCTTTTATACTAATTCTCAGAAAAATGAAATAGCTTTACTTTTTAATAATTCAACCGTTTCATACTGGCCGGCAGATTCTTTAGGTAATAGTATGAAAAATTATTTTTATTTAAATGGACAGACCGGATTGATTTCATCAGGACAAAAATCCGGAGATACAATTAAATTGAAACTCACAAATCCCAGTAGTGCTACCAAACTTACTTACTTACCGACAGTCTGGACACATATTGATTCTGCTGTGTATCTCGGACCATTTCTTAGAAATAACAGGGGGATTGGAGCGTATTCATTTCATGAATTTCCGATCACAGATAATCCGTTGACTTATATAAATATTAAAGCAATTTCTGAAGGTAATTTTAATACTACTTATAACAGATTAAATTTATCAGATACAGTATCAGTTTATATTAGAAATAATTTTTACCCGTTTCAGATCAAAGATTCCGGTAAAGTCATATTTGACTCTTTGACATTTACTGGAAATTTCTCAACCTCAAAACTAAGCTCGGGAAATTATTACATAGTTTTAAAAGGTAAAAACAGTATAGAGACATGGAGTAATAACGGCGGAGTTTCTGTATCAGCAGGAAAAATTATTAATTATGATTTCACAACTTCACAGTCTCAGGCATACGGGAATAATATGAAATTAATAAATCAGTTGTATAGTATCTTTAGCGGAGATGTAAACATGGATGGATATATTGATTTATTTGATATGTATAAAATTGAAAATGATGCGTTTAATTTATTAACCGGTTTTAGTGATACAGATATAAACAGAGACGGATTAGTGGACATTAGTGATCTGGAAATTTCAGATAACAATGTATCAAATTTTATTTCAAAAATAACTCCTTAATTAATTTAGAAATATAAAATTCGTCAGCAGTAATTTTTATCCCGGCACTCTTAGCCGGGATTTTTATTTGAGATATGCATTAAATTTTAAACATAAATTAATTAAATTTAGATAAATCATTCAGATATTTTTTAATTCTTAACCAAAATAGTTATGGAAACTATAAACGAAACCGAAGTAAAAGTTCAGGATGCAGATACTGCCAAAGATTTTCTCCCCTTAAAAAGAATTGATCATTTAGAATTTTATTGCGGTAATGCAAAGCAGTCTACATTTTTTTATCAATATGTAATGGGTTTTAAGCTGACCGGATATTCAGGACTTGAAACAGGTAACAGGGAAAAGACTTCTTACCTTTTAGAACAGGGAAAAATTAAATTTGTTTTATCTTCACCTCTGACTGATGATAACTTCATAGCCGAACATCACAAAAGACACGGTGACGGAGTCAGAGATATTGCTATTGAAGTTGATGATGCAACCAAATCATATTTTGAAACTACAAGCCGGGGGGCAAAAAGTGTTCTCGAGCCGACAGAATTTAAAGATGAAAACGGAGTACTTATCAGATCTGCAATACAGACTTACGGTGATACGATCCATTCTTTTGTTGAAAGAAAAAATTATAACGGTTTATTCATGCCGGGTTTTGTAAGTGCTGAACACAGATCAGTAGCAGGTATAAAAGATACAGGACTCAAAGCAGTTGACCATATTGTAGGAAATGTTGAACTTGGAACAATGAACGACTGGGTGAAATTTTATGCACACACAATGGGATTCAATCAGCTTATCTCTTTTGATGATAAAGATATTTCAACAGATTACACTGCTTTGATGAGCAAGGTGATGCAAAACGGAACAGGTAAAATAAAATTTCCTATCAATGAACCTGCAGCAGGAAAAAAGAAATCTCAGATCGAAGAATATCTTGACTTTTATAAATCTGCCGGCGCTCAGCATATCGCGATGTCAACTGCAAATATACTGGAAACTGTAAATGAACTTAAGAGCAGGGGACTTGAGTTTTTGACAATACCAACTACATATTATAAAGAGCTTGTGGAAAGAGTTGGAAAGATCGACGAAGATATTTCGGATCTGGAAAAGCTGGGAATTCTTGTAGACAGGGATGAAGACGGATATCTTCTTCAGATATTTTCAAAACCTGTTGAAGACAGACCGACAGTATTTTTCGAAATCATTCAGAGAAAAGGTGCGAGAAGTTTTGGAAAAGGAAATTTCAAAGCATTGTTTGAAGCTATTGAAAGAGAGCAGGATCTCAGAGGAACGCTTTAGTCAATTAAAAATTAATAATTACGAATTGAAAATTCCTAAATAAATTTTTTTACCGGATATTCAACTTCTTAATTTTAATTAGAATTAATACTTAACTTAAAATCAAAATAATTTATAAAGGGCTTATAAAAATTTAAGCCCTTTTTTATATAACAAAAAATTACAATTAAACAGATGAATTTCAGGAAACGTACACATAACTGCGGAGAGCTAAATTTAAAAAATGAAAATGAAATAATCACATTAAACGGGTGGGTCTCAAAAAAGCGTGATCTCGGAGGATTGCTGTTTATTGACTTACGCGATAGATATGGCATTACACAGCTTAAGGCAATTCCTGAAAATAAAGAAATCTATGATACTGCTTTAAAGCTTGGTCAGGAGTTTGTAATTTCCGCTACCGGAAAAGTTTTAAAAAGGGAAAGTATAAATAAAAATATACCTACAGGTGAAATTGAAATTGAGCTTACTGATTTAGAAATTCTAAATGAATCTGATATTCCTCCATTTGTAGTGGAAGATGATATTAAAGCATCAGATGAACTTCGGCTTAAATATCGTTATTTAGATCTCCGCAGAAATTCGCTTACGGATAATTTTGTAGTCAGAAGTAAAGCATCAAACATCATTCATAAATATTTTGAGAAGCATGGATTTCTGGAAGTGGAAACTCCAATGCTTATGAAATCAACACCTGAAGGTGCAAGAGATTATCTTGTTCCATCACGAGTTCATAACGGAAAATTTTATGCTCTGCCGCAGTCGCCGCAGATTTATAAACAGATACTGATGGTGTCCGGATTTGACAAATATGTTCAGATCTGTAAATGTTTCAGAGATGAAGATCTCAGAGCAGACAGACAGCCGGAGTTTACTCAGATCGATCTCGAAATGAGCTTTGTAGATCAGGATGATGTGTTTGAAATACTGGAAGGAATGTTTGGAGAAATGTGGAAAGAAATAAAAGGGATTGATCTTCCGGAAAAATTTCGAAGGATGACATATGATGAAGCCATGAACAGTTATGGATCAGATAAACCTGATCTCAGAATTGCAGGCGAAATGAAAATCGAAAATATTTCAGAGATTGTAAAAGTCTCAGAATTTAAGGTATTCTCTGATGCAATTGATAACGGTGGAATTGCAGCAGGCATAAAACTATCTTCTAAAGAAGTTTCAAGAAAGATAATTGACGGACTTACTGAGTTTGTAAAAAAGTTTGGATTCGGAGGTCTTGGTTATCTGAAATTTAATGAAGACGGATCAGTGCAGTCACCAATTGTAAAGTTTCTGAATGACGAAATTATAGAAAACATTAAAAAGAAATTTGAAGCGGAGAAAGGTGATACAATATTTATTCTGAGTGGTGAAAGAATGAAAGTGCTTCAGTCACTTGGACAGCTCAGGCTTAGACTTGCAAGTGATTTTGCACTTACAGATGAATCAAGATTTGAATTTGTATGGGTAATTGATTTTCCTCTGTTCAGATATGAGGAAGAGGACAAAAGATTTTATGCGGAGCATCACGTATTTACCATGCCTAAGGATGATTATATAAAATATCTCGACAGTAAAGAAATAAATGAAATCGAGAGCATCCGCGCAAACTGTTATGACCTGGTACTAAACGGTCATGAAATAACAAGCGGCAGTATAAGGATTCACAAACCTGAGATTCAGAAAAAAGTATTCAGTATTATTGGCTTAACAGATGAGGAAGCAAAAATGAAATTTGGATTTATACTTGAAGCATTCAAATATGGTGCGCCTCCACACGGCGGTGCTGCAGTTGGATTTGACAGAGTAATTGCAATTTTATGCGGTTTGAAATCAATCATTGATACAATTGCTTTTCCAAAAACTTTAAAGGCATCTTCGCTGATGGATGAATGTCCGGGCGAAGTGAGTCAGGAACAGCTTAATGAACTTGGGATTGAATTAAAAATAAAAAAATAGATTTATGTTTTTAAAAAGTAATATATATATATTAAAGAGCAAAAGTAAATTAAGGAAATATTTACAAAGATACTCACAAAAGAAAAACAACTGAACGTAAAATACAGATCAGATAAAATAAAATATATTCTATCTGATCAGCTATAAAAATTTCAAAGCATTATTCTAATTTTCATTAATATAATTTTTTTAATTTTAAATTTTTTAAAATTATAAAGTAATATGAATTCCTATTCCGAAATCTTATTTTCAGGTTTGAATATAGAGAACGGGCTTTCCAACAGCACAGTGAAGACAATTCTGCAGGACTATCTTGGATTCATGTGGTTTGGCACTCAGGACGGACTCAACAGATATGACGGTTATGATTTCAAAATTTTCAGGAGTGACTCTGAAAAAAGCTGTCATCTCAGTAATAATATTGTAAATGTAATATTTGAGGACAGTTCAGGAGTTTTATGGATTGGCACTGATGACGGTTTAAATATTTATGACAGGAAAATGGATAATATGAAAAGGGTTGGGATCTCTAATTTTACTTCAGGAATAAATTCAGAAACAATAAGAACAATATATGAAGATAATGAAAAAAATCTCTGGATTGGTACATATGGCGGGGGACTTATATGTCTGGATCCTGAAAGAAATTTAATTAATTGTTTCAGATCCACTGCAGATAATGAATCTTCAATAAGCAGCGACAGGGTCTCTTCGGTCATTCAGGATAAGCAAGGTAATATCTGGGCGGGAACCTGGGGTAAAGGTTTAAATATTTTTAATAAAAGAGAAAACAAATTTCTGAGATTTATTAACGATCCTGATGACGTATTCAGTCTTTCTGAAAATAAAGTAGATTCAATGTTTTGCGACAGAGCCGGTGTTATCTGGGCAGGTACAACAAATGGTCTGAATAGATATGACAATGAGTTAAATAGATTTATGCGTTTTAATCATGATCCTGAGGACAGATATTCACTGAGCAACAGGCTGCTTTCAAATATTTGCGAGGACAAACATGGAAATTTCTGGATCGGTACAAAGGAAGGCGGACTGAATTATTTTGATAAAGCCGAAAATAAATTCTATAACTATAAAGATGAAAAAAATAATCCATACAGTATAGGAAACAATTCCATTCTGAATGTCTATTCAGACAGATCGGGAATTTTATGGGTAGGGACATACGGATCAGGTCTGAGAATTTACAAAAATCAAACTAAAAAATTCCACCATTATTTTGAAAAACCATCTGACAGCAACAGTATTAACAGTAATAAAATATCCTGTTTTGCAGAAGACAAAAGAACCGGAAATCTTTATATCGGTACATTAGATAAAGGCATTTCAATATATTTAAAAGAGTCAAATCAATTTATCAGATTAAAGGAAAATATGAGTGACTCTCATCAAAATATGACTGACTGCATGATCCAACATTCTGACGGCAACATTTATATAGGAACTTCTGGATCAGGACTTGTAAAGTTTGATCATGTTTCTGAAGAATTCATATCATACAGATTTAAAATAAAAGGAGATGATACAAAAAATTATTTGTATGTATTCTCAGTTCATCAGGATGATGAAGGATATATATGGTATGGAACAGCAGGGAAAGGTGTTAACAGATTTGATCCGGAAAAAGAGGAAACATTCCATTACAGTTTATGTCCGGATAATCAAAATGACAGGAGAGACAAAAGGATAAGGAAAATTATATGTAAAGATAAAAATACTTTGATACTGGGCTCTTCATTCGGCGGGCTGTTATTTTTTGACAAAGTAAAAAAGAAATTCTCTCAATACAAAAATGATCCGAAAGATCCGAAGAGTATCAGCGGAAATTTCATTACGGATATTCTAAAGGACAGTAAAAATAATATCTGGGTCGGGACAATTGAAAATGGATTAAATAAAATGACTCACGGTAAGAAGGGTTTTAAAAGATATTCAACAAATGAGGGTTTACCAAATAACTGTATTAGTGGAATTCTTGAAGATGATGATGGATATATCTGGATCAGTAGTAATAAAGGAATTTCAAAATTAAACCCTGAAAGTGGAAGTATAAAAAATTATGATGTAAGAGATGGACTTCAGAGCAATGAATTCAATCCATGGGCTTGTTTAAAATTAAAAAGCGGTAAGTTAGTATTCGGAGGAATTAACGGATTTAATATTTTTGATCCGTCTGTAATAAAAGATAATCTGAACAGTCCGGAAATTGTCTTCACTGATTTTAAGATATTTAATAAGGAAGTAAAATTTGGAAAAAACGAAAGTATTCTGAAGAGTACAATTACATTAACAGATGAAATAAATCTGACATATAAAGAGAGTGTATTTTCATTCGAATTTTCTGCACTGGATTTTAATATACCCGGCAAAAATCTTTATGCTTACAAGATGAAAGGTTTTGACAAGGATTGGATAAATTCGGGAACCAGGAGATTTGCAACTTATACCAATCTAGATGCAGGAGAATATGAATTTACAGTCATCGGATCAAATAATGATGGCATATGGAATAAAAAAGGAAAGTCCATTAAAATAAATATTTCACCTCCATTCTGGAAAACAATATGGTTTAAATCATTAAGTGCAGTTTCGGTATTAGCTGCTTCCGGAAGTATATATCAAAGTAAGATAAACAGACTTAGAAGAGAGAGAAAAGCTCAGGAGGCATTTACGAAAAAACTTCTGGATACTCAGGAAAATGAAAGAAAGAGAATTGCCGGTGAGCTGCATGATAGTATTGGACAGGATCTTTTAATTTCAAAAAATAAATTGCAGATGAGTCTGAATAATTCCTCTGACATTAAAGTAGTAATAAAAAATATTAATGAAGTAACAGAGGTCATAACTGATACATTGAAAAATGTAAGAGAAATTTCATATTCACTTCATCCTTATCAGATCGAGAGACTTGGATTATCAAAAGCGATAAGTTCTATTATTGACAGACTAAAAGGAACGGTTGAAATTAAATTTACAATTAATATTGATAATATTGACAAAACTTTGTATCCGGAATCTGAGATTAGCATTTATAGAATTATTCAGGAATGTATGAATAATATAATAAAACATTCTAAAGCAAAGGAAGTGATCCTGAATGTAAGCAGAGAAGAAAATTATATTTCCATTCTTATCGATGATGACGGTGTTGGATTCAGTAATGAAAAATTAATTGCGGAAAAAGGTAAACATGGATTTGGTATTCAGGGAATGAAGGAAAGGATCAGACTTATAAACGGAGAAATGAATATTAATTCAAATCCGGGAGAAGGTACATCTTTGAATTTTAAAATACCGATTTAAAATAATTAAGAATTAAAAATCAGTCATTTCTAAAAACCCCTCCCGGCCTCCCCTTTGGACGAAAGTGTATCAAAAAATAATTTTAATTAATACCACAAAGACACAAAGACGCAAAGCATTCTTTTTTTAAAGTTTTTTTCTTTGTTTTTTAGTTTTGGGAATACAGGTCTATATGAGCTTAAAATTAGGATTTAAGAATTACTGAATCAATTTTTATATAAAATTAGCAGCCTTTTTTATAAGCCAGTTCTTGGCACCAAGAGGATTGCTGCTCATTTTTTCAATTTCTTTTTTTAATCCAATTAATTTAGGATCACTTTTCTTTTTTATATTGTCAATCTTTAGTTTAGTTAATTCATTCAGGAATCTTAGAAATTCATAATGAGCAATTTTCAGATCTTCAGAAATTTGTTTCTCACTCCTGAGATAATGTCTGAATGAATCAATGGCTGAAAAAGTCTGCTCATACATATTCTGTTCATAATAAATTCTTAAGGTATAACTTTTTACCATAACCTTTGTAATGAAAAGTTTGAAACTTGTCTTTGCAAAATATTCCAGAGCGGAATCATAATTCTTCAGGCAGTATTCCAGAAAACCTTTACAATAATTAACAGTATTTGAAGTTTCCTCCTTTGGTGAAACACTTTTCAGATGTTCAGAAAGAAATTTTTCAGCCCATTCAGTTTGTCCGGCCATACATGCAGAGGTAAACGTCGATATAAAATTTACAAACAAAAAATAATTATCCGGTATGAATTTTCTGTCCAGAATTTCTTTAAAAGATAAAAACCTGTCCATGTAATAAGATTCGTCCCCGAGTTTTAATTTGTAAACTGAAAATGAATTTATTATAAGCAGAATGTAATACATATCCTCTTTCGAAATTACGCTTTCATACTTTTCTTTAAGTCTTAATAATTCTCTGTAATATTTTTCCTCTTTTGACAACTCTAAAGAAATGATAGTTTTGTATATCTTATTGGAAGGATTATTTTCAAAATCTTTATCCTTAATATATTCAAAAACATTATCAAACATTTCCATATTAAAGTTAACATTCCCGTGATTTTTGTTATGAAGCATCTTTGAATATAATCTTAAAAGACCGGTGAGTGAGTAATCGAGAAATGAATCAAACTCATTCTGTATCTGATCAAACAAGTAGCCGCTTTTTTCAAACTTGAAATGAGAAGTGTTGGTCTTAGAAAGCAGATATTTTGAATAAAAATATGATTCATCCCTCAAAGAATTTTTCATTTTTACATCAAGTTGTTTTTCTCTCTGTATGTAAACAGAATTAAGTTCTCTTTCGTGAAGATTATTTAAAAGATCAATATCATTTTCAAATCCTTTGTTAAGTGCAGCAGTTGTTTTGAGAAATTGTTCAGACAGCTGATATATGTCAGATAAAATATTCTTGATCTTAAAATAATCATACTTTTCTTTTTGAAATACAGTTTTAAAAACATTCTCCTCAGTAAATTCATCTGAGTCAAATTCAGGATATTTATCCAGGATCACTTCACATACCTTTATCACATTTTTATTTTTATTAAAAAAAGGTGAATTTACAAACTCCCGGAATTTAATGATCTCTGATTTAGAAAAAGTTTTGAGCAGCTTTATTACTTTTGTATTTTCCAGTTTGGTTTTCCTCTTTTACATATCAATGCCGTTTAAAAAAAAGATTTACATAAATTAAGTATTTTAAATAAAATAATCATTACAGCCTGATATACTAAGTACGTTTAATCTAAAATTAACAATTGAAGTAATGAATTGACTTAAGTATTTTGAAACATATAAAATTTATTTAACAATATGGAGAAGCAACTTGAAATTATAATTGCAGACGATCATCCTATATTCAGGAATGGTCTTAAACAGATAATAGAAACTGACAAGAATATTATAATAAAAGGTGAATGTGACAACGGTCTGAAAGCATTTGAAATGATTGAAGAACATTCTCCGGATATAGCTTTGCTTGATATTGATATGCCAAAGATGACCGGACTTGATGTCCTTAGAAAACTAAAAGACAGCAAGACGAAAATAATATTTTTAACTATGTATGCCGAAGAAGATATTTTTGATGAAGCAATGAATCTTGGTGTCAAAGGATATGTACTTAAAGACAGTGCTGTAAATGATATTATAAAATGTATCTGGTCAGTCTGGGAAGATAATTATTTTATTAGTCCATCGGTATCAAATTTTGCAGTGAACAGGAGAAAACGTCTGAATGATTTAAAAAGTAATACACCATCACTTGAAAGTTTAACACGGACAGAACTGAAAATACTAAAATTCATTTCTAAAAATAAAACAAGCAAAGAAATTGCTAAAGACCTTTTTCTCAGTCCGAGGACAATTGAAAATCACCGAACAAACATAAGTAATAAACTCAACCTCAAAGGAAGTCACAGTCTTATAAAATTTGCAATAGAAAATAAGTCGGTTCTTTCAGATCTCTAAAATTTGATTTATTAGATTTATTAGATTTTTTATTCCCGCATAGTAACGTTTTTAGTTGAATCTTTTAAAAGTTTTAAATAAAAATAATTAAATAAATTAATATGAATATTGGATTTTTAGTTGTAGATATGCAGAAGATCTTTCTTGATGAACTCAGAGAAAAAATTAATGTACAGAGAGCAGTGGAACATATTAATTATGTATCGGAGATGCTTAGGTCAAAGGGACATTGTATAGTTCACATTCAGGATATAGAAGATGAAAATGAAAATAATTCCCATCAGATTGATTTCATTCCTGAAATTGTAATTGCTGAGAGTGATCTGAGGCTTAAAAAAATTAAATCGAATTCATTCATGGATACTGATCTTGAAAAATTATTGAAAGACAAAGAGGTTGAATTAATAATTGTTTCCGGATTCTCAGCCGAGCATTGTGTTTTGTTTACATATAACGGAGCATTGGAGAGGGGATTTAATTCAGTAATTCTTCAAAACGGAATATTAAGCGCTAACATTTCAGCAGTGAGTGAGACTCAGAGAGACAGAAATTTAATATCATATCCTGTCGTAGAGTATTTGACAAAATCTGCATAATTATCACATTAAATCCTTCAGTATTTATTAAAAGGAGATTGGATTTATATAATATCTTCGAAAAGTCTGAAATTCTTAAAATAATTTATATTTGTATAAACCTATTTTTAAAAATAATACTAATTTATCGATTTATTTAAAAAATTATATGTGTTATCTTTACAGTCCAAAAAAAGAAATCCAATTAATAATTAAATATCAAAAAGGAGTAAAACCTTGAGTACATCAACAATAGACAAGACAGAAGTATTACCATATAAGGTAAAAGATATTTCACTTGCAGAATTTGGCAGAAAAGAGATCAGACTGGCAGAAGCAGAAATGCCGGGATTAATGGCTATTAGAGAAGAATATAAATCAACTAAGCCGTTAAAAGGAGCGAGGATCGCAGGATGTCTTCATATGACAATTCAGACAGCAGTATTGATAGAAACACTGATTGAACTTGGAGCTGAAGTTACATGGTCTTCATGTAATATTTTCTCAACACAGGATCACGCAGCAGCAGCGATTGCAGCTTCAGGAATTCCGGTTTATGCCTGGAAAGGAATGAACGAGGAAGAATTCAACTGGTGCATTGAGCAGACTTTATTTTTCGGAGCTGACAGACAGCCGTTAAATATGATCCTCGATGACGGCGGTGATCTTACAAATATGGTTTTTGATAAATATCCTGAGCTAATTGCAGGAATAAAAGGGTTATCAGAAGAGACTACAACAGGAGTTTTGAGATTATATGAGAGAATGAAAAAAGGAACACTTTCAGTTCCGGCGATCAATGTAAATGATTCAGTTACCAAATCAAAATTTGACAATAAATACGGATGTAAAGAATCATTGGTAGACGCGATCAGAAGAGCGACAGATGTAATGATGGCAGGGAAAGTAGCAGTAGTGGCTGGTTACGGAGATGTTGGAAAAGGTTCAGCTCAGTCACTGAGAGGTGCCGGAGCAAGAGTAATGGTAACTGAGATCGATCCGATCTGCGCACTTCAGGCAGCGATGGATGGATATCAGGTTGTGACAATGGACGAAGGTTCAAAGATCGCAGATATAGTAGTAACTGCAACAGGAAATTATAATATTATTACTGAAAGACATTTCAAAAGCATGAAAGACAAAGCCATAGTTTGTAACATTGGTCATTTTGACAATGAGATCGACATGGCATGGCTGAATAAAAATTACGGAAATACAAAAGATACAATTAAGCCTCAGGTAGATATTTATAACATTGACGGTCATGAAGTGATCATCCTTGCCGAAGGAAGACTTGTAAATCTTGGATGCGCAATGGGACATCCTTCATTTGTAATGTCAAATTCATTTACAAATCAGGTGCTTGCACAGATCGAGCTTTGGACAAATTCACAGAATTATGAGAACAAAGTATATGTACTGCCGAAGCATCTTGATGAAAAAGTAGCAAGACTTCATCTTGAAAAAGTCGGTGCGACTCTTGAAACATTAACAAAAGAGCAGGCTGATTATATTGGTGTTGAGGTTGAAGGACCTTATAAGTCGGAAACATACCGCTACTAATATTAAATATTAAATTTTTAATAAAAAATAAATCAGGTAAGGTTTTAAAAACTTTATCTGATTTTTTATTTTTATAGAATAGTTTGATAAATCAGGTAAGGTTTTAAAAACTTTATCTGATTTTTTATTTTTATAGAATAGTTTGATAAATCAGGTAAGGTTTTAAAAACTTTATCTGATTTTTTATTTTTATAGAATAGTTTGATAAATCAGGTAAGGTTTTAAAAACTTTATCTGATTTTTTATTTTTATAGAATAGT
>DAORRV010000067.1:0-19789 GCA_035443185.1 Ignavibacteria bacterium
ATATCCAACTCAAAACTTGCTTCGCAAATTTCTCAGACAAGGATATTTTATTTTTCAATTTCTCAAGAATTCTGAACGGCAATGTATTAAAGGCGGGATTTTTAAAAGCAAAAAATTTTATTATTATTGGTGACGAAAATTAGAAAGGGAACTTTGAAGAATTTTATCTTATCACAATTTATGATAAGCTTATTTCATAAATCGTTAATTTATTTCAAAGCCTATTATAATATACTTTAAACTTTCCCAATATTTATAGAAATTCTATTCTATAAAAATGAATATGGGTTTACCTAAAAGTCTACAAAACTCTGAATTTAAAAAATTAAATTTAAACTTCATTGAGACTTAGAGACTTAGAGACTTAGAGTCTTTGAGGCAATCTATATAATAAGTACCGATAAAAATTTTCAATAAATGGCAAATACCGAAAAGTATAAAGTAATATTGATCACAGGGCTTGGAGTTATATTGATAATACTTACTTTTATTTTTATAAATTACGATCCGGATAAAGTTGAACCTGAAAATTCATTAGAGAACAAAGCAGCTATTACTCCTGAAAAATTCAAAAAAGATATAGATTCAATTATTTATTCTTTTGGAATAAAAGAAGAATGGAAGATCAAAGTACCTGAAAATAAAGTTAGTATCTCCGGAGATAAAGGTCTTATCCTTGCTCAGTCAATTCGTATTCCTGTTGATATTCAGACCATTAATCTTAATCTGGATATAACAAACTATCTCGAAGAGAACGGATTCATTTCAAAGACATCGGAAGACCCGCGTTCAAAAGATATTTTAATAGAAATACTTCAAGTGAAGGATAGTTTGCAGACAGGATATGCCAAACTCAATTTTATTTACTCAAAGGACATTAGCCGGAATGTTTCTGAAACGGCTATAGTACTGGACAGTATTGAATATATTGATTTTCAGAATGCAGAAAATATCATAAAGTCAGTTGAAAAATTTTCTGTTTTTTTACCAATTGGAAATGATAAGGCAGATTATCAGTCTATGATAATAGATAACAGAAAAAATTATCTCTTGAAATTTTATATCGGAAGCAATGATGACATTACTTCAGATTTCAGAACTGAGATGAAAGAAAATGTAATTAGACAAAAAGTCAGAACTGCAGCGGTAAATTTCCCGGGAGTCTCAGGTGTAGTACTTTATTATCCAAAAGGAATGAAAGAGTTTGCTGAAAAAATAAGTTCGGAATTTAAAAAAAATAATTTCACAGTCTTCAGCGATACATTATTTAAAGCAATAAAAACAGAAGAGAATAAGGTCAGCAAACTTTTTGAAGAGATAAAAAAGAATTCAGAAAAAGGAATAAAAGTCCAGTTCTATACTGTAAGTTTTTCTGAAAAGGATTTCAGGGAATTTGAAAACAGGACAGAAGAATTAAAAAAGCCGGGCTATAAATTTATCAGCATCAATGAAGCTGTAAAGATGATCAGCGATCAGAATCCGGCATTAGACAAAGACACATTATCTGTAAAAAATAATATAATATTAAAATGATCGGACACGACACATTTATGAACTACGCATACCGGGAAGCGGAGACGGCATATGAGGAACAGGAGATACCTGTCGGCTGCGTGATAGTTTTTCAAAATACGATAATTGCAAAAGCACATAATCAGATCGAGACGCTGAAAGATCCTACTGCACATGCGGAGATAATTGCGATCACTTCCGCAGCTGAATATCTGCAGTCAAAGCAGCTGGTGGGATGCAGTATGTATGTGACTCTTGAACCTTGTGCCATGTGCGCCGGAGCGATAGTACTATCAAAGATTGAGAATCTTTACTTCGGTGCATTTGATAATAAAAGCGGAGCCTGCGGAAGCGTGTTGAACATTACGAATAATAAACAGCTTAATCATAATTGTAATGTGACAGGCGGGATTCTTGATGATAAGTGTCGGGAGATATTGAGGAGTTTTTTTGATGTGAAAAGGTGAACAGTTATTCCCGGCAGACAGCCTGTCCGAAAACAGTAAAACAACCTCTAAGGCTCGAAGACTCGAAGAGACAAACCTACAAAAGAATCTCCTTTGAGCATTCGAGTCTCCTATATAAGTTATTTTAAAAACAGTAAAATTGATTCAAAATGACTTATTTCTTTCAAAATATTGGACTAGTCCAATCGGGATACTTAGAGTTGCCTTAAACTATTACGTTTTCGGACAGGCTGGAGCATTCGAGAGTAAGCTAAAACAAGTAAAAAAAAAAATCGCCCGCGAGCGATTTGTCTAAATTCAAGCAGAGTCTCACTGTTTTTTGTGTATTCTGCCCATGCCGTACTATTTGCCGGGGTTTCGGAAAGTCGCAGGAGATTCCGACGGTAAAAAAAATTCTCTTCGAGTTTTGGAGCCTTAGAGTTACTTTCTGCTTTCGTTGTCAAATATCTCTTTTTCAATATCTTCAGTCAGTTTCAGAAATTCATCTATCGAAAGACTTTCCGGTCTTCTGGTAAAATCAAAATCAATATTCTCCTGCGCAATTTCCTTTTCCATGAAAAAATCCTTAAGAGAATTTCTCATTGTCTTCCGTCTTTTACCAAAGCTTTTTTTAACTACTTTACTAAGCAAAGCATAATTAATACAGGAGTGAATATTCTCAGGGAAGTCAAATTTTACAACTGAAGATGTTACGCGGGGTTTTGGAAAAAATACTTCCGGCGGGACATTAAATAAAATTTTTGGAATGGAATATAACTGGATCAGTACGGCAAGTATACCGTAATCTTTATTCCCGTGCGGAGAAGTCAGCCGCTTCGCCACTTCTCTCTGCATCATTAAAACCGCTGTCGAGATCAAATTTCTGTTTTCAGTTAGAAGAAAAATTATTTCCGTTGTGATGTTGTATGGAATGTTACCAATGATCTTTAGCCTGCCTTTATTTTTTCTTTTGGAAAAAATTTCTTCTGTAATATCAACTTTCAGAAAATCTTTATGAATGACAGTCATCTTATTTTCAAACTTTTCAGAAAGTTCACCGGCAATTTGTCTGTCCAGCTCGACAGCAAAAAAATCATCTGTCAGATTTGCCAGATATTTCGTCAGCACACCTTGTCCCGGACCGATCTCGACTACTGTATCATCAGGTTTTATATCAAGAGAGTTTACAATTTTCTTAGCAAGATTCTCATCAGTTAGAAAATTCTGACCAAGGAATTTCTTTGGTCTGTATTTCTCATATTTAGATTGGTTGGAAATCATTGGAATTCAAAGTGTCAGTTTATTATGATGAAAAATTTTTCACAAATATATTCAGATAATTTCAAATAAAATAAGATCATTCTCCGGGTTCAAAGCTCAGCATCTTCAGATTATCTTTTTTCAGTTCAGCAAAATCTGTCGTTACTTTTTTATAATCTCCGTTAAGCCAGAGTCTTGCCTGATCGTTGTAGTTCCTGTTGATCGGCTGACCGGACTGACCTGTCGGTAATATAGACAGATAATTTTTTATAGAATTAAGACTGGAGATCATTCTCATCGAAGGACCGAGATAGCTTTCGAATCTCTGATCAGCAAGAGCTTTTGAAAAACTGTATTCGAGATTATTTATGGTCGTACCGTTACCGCCGATACTGAACGGACCTATGTTTAGCATGGAGCTGAATTCAGGAACAATCCCAAGCGGATGTTTCATATACACGTCATGCATCAATTCCCATCTCCAGCCCGCAGGATCATTACCGTATTTTGCAATGAGTGCAGATACAGCTTCATAGAAACTTCTTCTGATAATCTGTCTTTTGATGACATTATTTTCAAAAAGAAATGAAGATGTAAGCTTAAGAAGTTTTGAAGTATTCCTGACGGGGACATTTTTCAGATATAGATAATTTTCAAACAGATCACTGCCAAGTTCATTCTGATAAAGATTTTTATAGAGCTGCACTTCGAACATTGCAAAGATACTTGCGCCTGTACTGGAAAGTCTGAATTCATAATCCCACTGTTTTAAAATATCCAGATAAGATTTGATGTCAGGTGTAATGTCTGATGAATCACCGAAAGCTTCAAAAAGAAATTCGCAAAATTCTTTTGCCTGAATGCTGTACACATCCCGCTGAATTTTTTTTGTTTCATCTTCATTGACCAGGGGAATACTTTTGATAAGTTCTTCAATGCGTTCAGCTCTGTATGGCGGTTCATAGAGATTAGAGATATAATATTTGTAATCTTTTTTAGGTTTATTATTTGCAGTTACAATATATCCGGCTTCAGGATTTACAGATTCAGGCATTTCCTCAAACGGCACAAATCCGGTCCAGAGTGCTCCGGAATTTTGAGGAGTGTAAGGCGGATATTCACTTTCGGTAAAATTTCTTACGGGTATAAGACCTGCAGATCTGTAGCCGATATTTCCTGAAGTGTCGGCATATACAAAATTCAATGCAGGTGCACCAAAAGTTTTTAATGCATCTCTGAATTCATTCCAGTTGCCTGCATTGTTTAATTTATAAAAAGTTTCGATCTCATCACTGTATTCATAACCGGTCCATTTAAAAGTTAAAAATTCGTTTTCATTTTCTGTTTTAAAATTTTGTCTGTTTAAAAAGCCTGTTGTCCCAAGTTTCGAAACTACAGGTCCCAGTACAGTTGAGTAAACAGTAATTACATGTTCATCTTTTTCATCTTTGATCTTTATACTTTCAACAGTACTGTCGAGTCCGAAGGAAGTATTTCTATAGATGTATTTACTGCTGACGGATGAATCTCTTTTGAGAATATAAAAATCAGAATCATCGCACATCAGATTTGTCAGTCCCCATGAGATCATGTCATTATGTCCGATAGCAATACCCGGTACTCCCGGTATAGAAAATCCGCAGATGCTGTTTTTATTTTGTTCATTAAATAAACTCACCTCATACCATTTCGACGGTACCTGCAAAGCGAGATGAGGATCATTAGCTAGGATAGGTTTTCCTGTTTCTGTTTTACTTCCCGAAATGACCCATGAGTTGCTGCCGATATGTGTACCTTCCGTTCCGAAAAATTTTCTGAAATTTAATGAAGATTGGAAATAATTTTTTCCCAGTGCAGATATATCTCCATAATTTTTTGATTTAAACAAATCAGAAACAGGAGAGACTGTTGGTTTATTAACTGAATCAGTTTTGATCTTTGACTGGTCATCTTTTACTATGAACGGTGCATCTTCAGGATAATCAGGAAAAAAATATTTTGCGTTTTCGACACCGAATTTTTTGACGATCTCTCCGAACATAACGTCGGTGTACCATGATAGGTTAAGCTCCCATGCCATGAGTTTTACAAGCATCAGGGAATGTTCAGGTTTCCACTGATCGGGTTTATAATTCAGAATATCAAACTCAAGCGGAAGCCGCGAGGAATTTTCATCAATAAAATAATTTACGCCGGCGGAATATGAATTTAGAATTGATTTAGATTTGAAAGAAAGTTTGTCATATTGATAGCGTGAATTTTTATCTATGGCTAAGGTGCGGAAAAGAATATCATATTCGAGAACATTTTTTCCCATAATTTCCGAAAGTCTTCCTTCGGCTACTCTTCTGTAAAGATCCATCTGCCAGAGCCGGTCACGGGCATGCATGACACCGAGTGTAAAATACATGTCCTCTTCATTCTGTGCGTATATGTGCGGCACGCCGAGTTCGGTCGTATAGACATTTACATTTCCTGTAATGCCTTTTACTTTAAAAGTCCCTGACTCATCATAGTAGGATTTTTTTGTAAGATTATTAAACAGTATTCCAATTGAGACAAGTACAATTATCAGGAGAATGATAAAACCGAGAATATTTCTTAGGATCGGATTCAATGAACCGGATAAAAAATTTTGATTTAGTGAAAGGACAAATTACTCAAATAGGAATATTTATTATAGATAAAAATATTTGGGAATGGAGTTCGTAAATTGTAAATGTTGAGCCGCTGGTAAATTAACAATTAAAGCTCCTCCCCTTTTTTCAAAGGGGAGGTTGGGAGGAGTTATTAAAGCTATTTTTAATTTAATTGTACCGCTATAGAAAAAATAATAATCCACTTATGTAATACATTATAAAACATCTATAATAACAGTCGTTTTTTTATTCGGAAATTTTCCAAAGGTAATTAACTTAAAAAAACCTTTTCCTATTGAATCGAATATTATATTGATAAAAAAATCCATTAAGAATTATGAACACAGATCGTGTTCAATGATTATGCTCACCGAGTTCACCTTTTGACAGCTCAGACTTCAGATAAAATGTACCTTTGGAAACCACCTCATCACCTAAATTCATTTCACTTACAGGAATTATTTCAACAAATGCCCCATCGGTTATTCCTGTATTTACAATGACTTTTTTAAATACAATCCCTGATTCCTCAGTGTGACCTTCGTTACTATGATCACTTTCTGTATGTTCTTTTTCACCGTCTGAATGTTCATGTTCATTATCTTTTTCGTGTTCATCATGTTCATCAATTACTTTTCTTTCACCAGTTTTCAGAAATATATAATTGATCTCTCCTTCGGTTTCGATGGAAGAGACCGGTACAGACAATGCTTCTCCTCCGGTTACATAGATCTTTGCAGAAACAAACATATAAGGATAGAGCTCCTGTGATCTGTTATTTATTACAACCCGCACCTTTACAGTCCTGTCTCTGTCATTAAAAATTTTATTTATAAATGAGACCTTCCCTTCATAATTCTCATCAGGCTTTGAACCGGTTTCGATTACAACTTTCTGACCAACCTTCACATTACCAAGATCTTTTTCGAATATACTCAGATCTACATAGACTGTGGAAGTATTTACAATCTGAAACATGTCAACCGAAGGCTCAATGTATTGACCAATAGTTACCATCCGCGCAACTATGTTTCCTGAGATCGGTGCGGTGACAGAATAGTTTCTCTGCAGGTCAGCGGTGGTGTCTGTATATATATTGTCGAATCTGTTTTTGGAAATTTTATAACCTGATAATTTTTCTTCAAGTGATCTGTAATTTGCAAGAGCTCTTTTGTAATTTGTTTCAATCTCTGCGAAATTCTTTTTTGATCCGATATTATCACTGCTTAATTTTCTTTGTCTGTCATATTCCTGCTTAGAATATTCGTATTCATTTTTTGCATTAATATAGTCAACCTGAACATTAATCAGATCAGGATTTTCAATTACAGCAAGAGTCTGACCTGCACGAACATAAGAACCTTCCTTTACAAAAATTTTCTTTACCCTTCCGGATATTAAACTTCCGACCCTGGATTCATTATCCTGATCCATCATGATCTCACCGTTTACTTTTATATATCCGTTTATATTTCTGGGTTCGAATTTTGAAAATTTTATATCCATCACTCTGATCTGATCCTCAGTTAATGACACCTCATCTTTATGTCCGGCATTTTCATCTTCATGATTTTCATGATCGTCCACTTTTTCAGATGAATTATTTTCATTACTGTTGCATCCCTGCATAGCTAAGATCAAGATCATATTAAATGAAATCAAGATAGAGATACTTAAGACTTTCGATAATTTATTTTTTATAATATTCATTTTAATTCTGATGCTGTTAATTTTTCTAATTTTATAATTGATTGATTGTATGTATAGACTGCATTAAGGTACTGTGTCATGGTTTCATATGCTAAATTCAGAGCCTGCAGATATTCCACATATCCAATCTCTCCTTCTACATAACTTATTTTTGACTGTCTGAGTATTTCTTCTGATTCACTTAAAGCTTCTTCCTTAAAAAACTTTACCTGCCTTAAACTGTTTTCATATTCTGAAAAAGCTATGTCAGTTTGGTTTTCCACTGATTTTTTTAAACTCAGCTCTTCACTGGTAGCTATCTGATATTCATAATTAGATTCTTTTATATTTCCCGATTGCTCCCACCAAAACCATAGCGGTACTCCAAGTCCGATCTCCATGCCCCAGTAATCATTCTGCCCGCCGATCTTCTGACGAAAGTATTTAAAACTTATGTCAGGCAGGAGTTCGTTTTTAGATAATGATATTTTATTTGAAAATTTTTCTTTCTGAAAACCCGCTACTTTTATTTCCGGATTATTGGTTTCGGCATTATTTAGAATGGATGCTCTGTTTAGATTCAGTTCTTTAAAATTCATTTCATCCGTAGGTACAACATCATAATTCACGTTCATCAGATTTCTGAGTTCAGACTGCACACTAATAATTTCCGTTTTATAATTTGTAATCTCATTCTGAAATTTAATCTTATTTACTTTGGCACCCAGCACTTCAAGATTAGAAGTTTCACCTGCTTCATATTTTTTTTCGGCTGTATTAAGAAATTCACTATAAATATTTAAATTTTCTTCAGAAGACCTGATCAGCTCATACAGTAACTGCAGCCTGTTATAGTTCATTTTTAATTCGGCTTTAAGTTCATTTAGCTTAGCATTTAATTCCTGTTCAGCTACACTAATCTGTGAATTCTGCATATCAGATCTGAGAAAATAATTTGTTGGAAATTCGAACTGCTGCAGGAAGCCGATCTTTCTGCTTTCAGCATTGCTCAGACTTCCCTGAACGCCTTCATACTCCACAAATATTTCAGGTTTGGGAATATTGAACGATCTCAAGCCGGTTGCATTTTCTTTATCAATATTCAGCCGGGCAGTTTTAAGAGATTGATTATTTTCAACAGCAACTTTTATTATATTATCCATATCCATTTTAGTCTGGGAAATTATTCCCTGACTGAAAAATAATGTGAAATATGTAAATAAAATAATTTTTATCATTTTGTTTATACTGATTAATTTAAAATTTCTCATATCTATAAATTTGATTTTATATGCTTTGATTTTTTTTATCATATTAAAATTGATACTTATTTAGTTCAAAGACTTTATCAATTCAGGATTTTGATGTTTTTTATGTTTATTGAAAATTCCATAAATTACCGGAAGTACAATCAGAGTCAACAAAGTAGAAGATATCAAACCACCAATGACAACTGTAGCGAGAGGTCTCTGAACTTCTGCACCAGATCCCGTTGATAAAGCCATTGGAATAAATCCGAGCGATGCAACCAATGCCGTCATCAGAATAGGACGCAGCCTGGAAGCGGATCCGCTAACGATCCTATCATGAACATTGGATATTCCTTCATCCTCAAGCCTGTTAAAGTATGCGATCATTACAATTCCATTCAGAACTGCTACTCCAAACAGCGCAATGAATCCGATGCCTGCGGAAATACTGAAAGGCAAATCTCTGATGACCAATGCAAATATTCCACCTACGACAGCGAAAGGAATTCCGGAAAAAACCATAAGTCCCTGCTTGACCGAATTAAAAGTTAAAAACAGCAAAGCAAATATCAGAAATAAAGAAACAGGAACAGCGATCATCAAACGCTCTCTTGCACTTTCGAGATTTTTAAACTGTCCTCCGTATTCGATCACATATCCGGGAGGTAATTTCATTTCCATATCTATATCAGATTTAAGTTCATTCACAAAACTTTCAATATCCCTGCCTCTGACATTTCCCTGAATCACGATCCTCCTTTTGCCATTGTCCCGGGTGATCTCTGCCGGTCCTTCTTTTATATCTATGTCAGCAAGTTCAGAAAGAGGGATCATCACATTATCCGGTGATGATACTAAAATATTTCTGATGGATTCAATATTGGATGTATAAGAAGGATCATACTTCAGCACTATGTCAAACTTTTTATCGCCTTCGAATACTACTCCCGAAGTCTTACCTGCGAGTGCTGTCTCAATTACATTATTTACTTCATCTACATTTATTCCGTAAACCGAAATCCTGTCTCTCCTGATCTTAATCTGAAGCTGCGGAAGTCCTTCTACCTGCTGAACTGAAATATCTTCCGAACCTTTTACTGATCCCATAATAGACGCAACTTTATTCCCTTCTTCTGATAGTACAGTAAGATCATCTCCAAATATCTTGACTGCTATGTCTCCCCTGGCACCGGCTATCAGTTCATTAAATCTCAATTCAATCGGCTGAGTAAAAGACAAGCCTACACCCGGAATTACTGAGAGTGACTTTTGTATTTTTTCAATAAGCTCTTCTTTAGTTTCAGCAGAAGACCATTCATCTTTAGGCTTTAGCATCACTATCACATCACTGAATTCAGGTCCCATTGGATCTGTTGCAAGCTCAGGCGCACCTGTCTTGGTAACTACAGTTTTTATTTCAGGAAATTTTTCCATCAGGATTTTCTCGATCTGTGTTCCGATGTTGATAGATTCAGTTAAAGATACACCGGGTATACGAACTATCTGATAAGCCAGGTCACCTTCATCAAGTTTTGGAATAAATTCTCCACCCAGATTGGTAAATGAGATCAGACTGATAATCAGAAATATTAAAGCTGCTGCAATAGTCAGGATTTTATTTCTAAGAGCAAATTCCAGTGATGGTGTATATAATTTTTTCAGACCTTTCATAATTCTGTCTGCTATAGTTTCCTTTTCACTCATATTTTTCTTAAGAATAAGCGAACACATCATAGGTACATATGTGATCGAAAGTATGAGAGCACCGACAAGTGCAAATCCAACAGTAAATGCCATCGGCTTAAACATTTTTCCTTCAATACCGCCTAAAGCAAAGATCGGCAAATATACTACTATAATAATCAGCACTCCAAAGATGGCAGACTTTATTATTCCGGTAGATGAAGAATAAATTGTATCATTGAATTCTATATTTGATTTCGGATCATTATTTAAATATACCTTTGCTGATAAAGCAACAAGAACAGATTCAACTATAATAACAGCACCATCAACGATCAGTCCAAAATCAATTGCTCCCAGAGACATCAGATTTCCCGACACATTAAAAATATTCATCATGATGATGGCAAAAAGCATTGAAAGAGGGATCACAGATGCTACAATAAATCCCGCCCTAAGATTTCCAAGCAGCAGCACCAGTACAAAGATGACGATCACACCGCCTTCGATAAGATTGGTCTTCACAGTATCAATAGTACTGTCAATTAAATTCTCCCTGTTATAAAATTCATCAATTGTTACACCATCTGGCAATGTTGTTTTTATTTCAGAAATTTTTTCATGAACTCTCTGTGCTACTTCCCTCGAATTCGCACCTTTAAGCATCATGACAATTCCGGCAACTACTTCTCCGTTACCATCCTGTGTCACGCCACCTACCCGAAGACCTTTTCCAAATTCTATCTCTGCGATCTGATTCAGATATACAGGAATTCCGTGAATAGTTTTTATAACTATATTATCAAGATCTTCTGTTTTTTCAATTAATCCAATTCCGCGAATTGAATACTGATCAGAATTTTTCTCAATGTATCCGCCGCCTACGTTACTGTTGTTATTTAATACAGCATCAAAAACTTCCCGTAAAGTGAGATCAAAACTTTTTAATTTATCCGGATTTACAAGTATGTGATATTGTTTCTCAAAGCCGCCGAAACTGTTTACTTCAGCTACACCTTCTGTCCCGAGTATTTGTCTTTTTACTACCCAGTCCTGAATGGTTCTCAGCTCCATGTCGCTGTATGTGGTGTCATTAAGATTTTCAGGTCTCACGATATACTGGTATATCTCACCGAGTCCCGTACTTACCGGAGCCATTTCAGGTTTACCAAGTCCTTCAGGCATATTTTCTTCAGCTTCTATAAGCTTCTGAAAAACTAAATTTCTCGCAAAATATGTATCAATATTATCTTCAAATACTACTGTCACTACTGATATTCCAAACTTTGAGATCGAACGCATTTCAATTATATCAGGAAGACTTTTCATTGCTATTTCTACCGGGTATGTTATGAATCTTTCTACTTCTGTAGCTGACAGTGTAGGACTGGATGTAATGATCTGGATCTGATTATTGGTAATATCAGGAACTGCATCTATGGGAAGCTTCACGGAAGAATATATTCCAAGCAGAATTAATACTAATATTAAAAATCCGATCACTAATTTTTGCTTTATAGAAAAAGCAATTATTTTGTTTATCATAATTTAATTTTAAAAAATGAACAGCAACTGCATCTTGAATGTCAGTTGAATAATGTTTTGTGGAACTTAAAATTAAATTAAGATTTCGGAGGCGGAGATGTATTCATCGAAAATGAATCATCGTATTGTGATACTTCGGTCAAAAGTATTTCTGAATGCGGAATGTAATTTTTAAGTGAAAATTGTTCAGTCAAAGTAACAATGCTGTTGCAGCAATTACAGGTGCACATTGGAGTGCACAGATCTTCATGTTCAGATTCTGTAGAATTCTCAATGTGTATATTGTCAGTATCTTCACAAAGACCATGAGATATAAAATCAGTGCATGGTATAATGGCAAGTATTAAAATATATACAGCGAATATTTTTGAAAAGTAATTTTTCACGAATGTTAATATATTGCTCTGAATTTTGAATTACAATTGAATTTTTATGATTATTGTTTTGAAAATTTTATATCCATCCGGGGTGTTGGAATTGTCTCAAAGACTCCATGTCTCAAAGATTAAAAAGTTAAAAATTAACTCCTTTGAGTCATCGAGATTTGGAGGCAAGCTTTGTAATTTTGTTTTTTAGAACAGTCTTGGAGCTTAGTAATGAAAAAAACTCCCGTTCTGAAATATCAAACGGGAGTCAGGTAAAGAAATGAAAAAACTTATATTATTATTTCATTATTTCAGTAAAATCATTTTACGCGTACTGATAAACTCCGCCGTTTCAAGTGTGTAAAAATAGATGCCGCTTGAAAGACTGATGTTATTATTGTATGAATTGAACTCAGCTTTATAATCTCCTTTTGACTGAAATTCATTTACCAGCATAGCCACTTCTTTTCCGGAAATGTCAGTTACTTTTAATTTTACTTTTCCAGAAACAGGAATGTGATAATTAATTACTGTTGATGGATTAAACGGATTCGGAAAGTTTTGTGAAAGACTATAGGAATCCGGAATTTCTGAATTACTTAAATTGGTGGAAATACCTGTGATCGTCGGCTGTGCACTTTTGAAAATTCCATAATAATAGTTTAATCCGTAAATGTAATTCAAATTATCAAATACAAAATTGTTTATGTAAGCATTATTAGTAATACCTGATCCGGCATCGATCCATGACACACCATCATTCAAACTAATATAAATATCCTGTCCGGCTGATACAAAAATATCACCTCGCTTGTTCACAGAAAGCGCATTCAAAGATGAAGTCTGCCAACCGCCTCTAGGAATTTCTGTCCAGTTAATTCCCATATCAATAGACTTGTAAATATTTCCCGAAACCGATATGTAAAGATTGTTTTGTGATGAAGTAAATTCAGATACAAAAAAGAACTCTGACAAATCTATTTCAGTCCATGTGTTTCCATTATCACTACTTCTCAGCAATGCTGTTTTAAATGACTGAAGTTTAAATAAATATAAATTACCGGATGCATCAATTTCTAATGTATTGAAATCATTCGTTTCCGGCTGATAGATCTTTGACCAGGTATTTCCATTGTCGGACGAGTGGAAAATTTTTAAAGTATCCGGAAATTCAATTGTATTCACACCTGCAAAAATATAACCTTCCGGAGAGATCAGGATATCGGCTGATTGATATGCTTCCGGAATTCCGGTACCTGAATTATTCCACGTGATACCATTATCGGAAGTTCTGTAAATTCCCGAATTTCTTACACTTGCAAGTACTTCATTATTATCAGTTTTTAAAAGTGAATTTACATACATCCCGGGAAGATCCGTTGACCTGTTTTCCCAGCTCTGACCATTATCATCTGAAAATTGTACACCTGTTCCTGAAGCTGCCATGATCTGATTCTCTCCCGGAAAGATGATAGTGTTTATAATGGGAATGTTCAGATTATTATTTCTTTCACTCCATGTAATACCGCTGTTATCAGAAAAGAAAATTCCAAATGATGATGTAACAACAACATTATTTCCTTCTGAATAAATTGAATTGATTCTGTTAGCTGAAGAACTGATAAATATATGATTCCAGCTGTTTCCCTGATCGGAAGATCTGAATACTTTACCTGTAGATGTACCTGCAAAATAATTACCGGAATTGTCTTTATAAATTTTTATAATATTCAGATCATTTATTCCGTTATTAATTTCAGTCCACACATTTCCATTATCTGAAGTTTTGAATATTCCGGAACCATGAATTGCAGTTATTAAAGTATTGTTATCGGTTAAAATTCCGGAGGAAGATAATGAAGGAAGATTACCGTTTATATTTGTCCATGAAGAAGCATTGTTTGTCGAATAATAAATTCCGTTAGTTGTGGCAGAGTAAACATGACCTGAAGAATTAAATGCATAGTCACTTGTTAAGAGATTTGTTCCGTTATAAGAAAATGCCGTAAAATTATTTCCTCCGTTAAAGGAAACATGATTGTTTATATAAACCTGTCCAGCCGGACTGACTTTTACAAGATAGATACTTGCCCAAAGTCCGCTGTGAGGCGCAACGCTGATGGGATTAAAACTCCAGCTTTGTCCGTTATTGCCCGTCCACCAGAGACCGCCGGTGCTTTTCCCGGTATAAATAATTCCTGAAGGACTTACAGTCATACTGAGATTTGTATTTACCATTCCCTGCGGAATTGCACTCCATGTCTCACCGTTATCCGCAGAATTATAAACTCCCTCACCTCTGAGAATTACCATGTTACCATTATTGCCTTTATTAACTTCAAGAACATTTCCACCAAAAGGACCATTGAGTCCTGTCCAGTAATTCTGTGCAAACGAAAGATCTGTACTTATAAAAAGTACTGCTGTTAAAAATATTATAATTATTTTCATGATAATTAAATTTGATTAATTGTTAAAATCTTTTATTCAAAATTATATTATCTGATCTTATTATACAAACAAATATTCGTATAAATGTAGAGTTCAAAAATACAAATGACTGCAGACTAATTTTATGTTCATTTAAAAAAAGTAATTCAGTTAAAATTTTTCAAAGCTTCATAAAATTTTCCTTCAATTTCCTTTGCCGGCATTTTCAAAAGTGAAAATAAATTCTCATTGTATTCATCTGCAATATATTCCGTTAATTTTAGACCAAGCAGGTAACCTCCTCTGCTCATAAAGGGATCTGAGTTACTGATGTTAATATCTTCTATCATTGAAAATAATTTCCCGGAGCTGTCTGACCGGTAGAAATTTTCTTTTACAAACTTTATGATCTCAGAACTTTTGGTTTCAAAATTATTCATCCATTTTTCACCCGTAGTCTTATCACAATGATCTGCCCATAAAGCTGTGATATCATTTGTACCAAATATCTGTTTTGTAAAATAAGATGCTAAACCTTCGGTTATCAATTGTCTTTTGACAAGTTCTTTTTCATACATATTTCTGAAAGACAACTCAGGTACGGTAGAATAATGAAGCGCATGTCCTATTTCGTGTGAGCACATTACATCACAATACAATTCCGAAGTGTAACATTCCGCAGCAATCCATGCATAGCTTTTGTTGTCATAGATAAACGCATGACCATTAGCCCCTGACTGACCTGCAAATATAATGACATTAATATTTTCAGTGTCTGCATTATTTCTCTGAAGTATCACAGAGATTTTTTCTAAACTTTTTAATATCAGGTCCCTGTTCCGAAGAAGAATTCCGGAATCGGTTATTTCCGGTTTGTAATTTTTATCACCCCAGAATTCGAAGTAATGTTCAAACAGAAATGGACAGGAATTATAATATTCCTCTACATTTTTGCCTATTATAATTGAAGAAACATAATTGTCTGTAAGGTCTGTTATTGTCATTCAATAGTCAAATAGTTTTTAAGAGCCGCTGTTGGAGTTTCAAAAAGTTTGTGTATTTAATAAGAGTATTTTGAATTTAATTTCTATGCAAATTTTTTGACCACCAACTGCTCTAGAACATGATCTCAGCAGACGAACTTAAAAATTTTCAAAACTCAGTCACTATTCTCATATATAAAAAAGCAGATCAAAACTTTAGATTAGAGTTACTCAGCAGCAGGCGTTGTTAATGGTGACCAAAAAGTTTATTGAATGAAATTTTAAATTCAAAGTGCGCATCAATACTTTTTTGAAAAACCAACATTAACACAAATATTACTATAAATTATATCACTCAATCACGATCTGCTCACCTATCTTAAGAATTTTTACTCTGTCTTTGTACTCAGGTTTTTCGCGGATGAGTTCTTCCAGCACTATCCTCGGCTCTTCGGGATCCGACAGCTCGGCAATGGTGCCGTAATGCATCGGTATCATTAACTTTGCCTTTGAATCATCGAGGATCATTAAAGCTCCTTTGGGATAGAGATGGCGATTTGGTTTGTCGATCTCGGTGCAGTCTGCGCAAGGTCCTATCGGCATGAATTCGAGATCTATATCATAATGCTCTCCGAGATATTTATAAAATTCCTTATCGTATGCAGTATCCCCGGGGAAGTAAACCGTGTAACCGTCATACTCAATTATATAACCGCAGTAACCGTCATATTCCCATAAGAGTCCGTCAAATCCGTATCTTCCGCCCCAGTGATATGCCGCGACGCATGTAACTTTAACTCCGTCTATGATCTTCGACTCGCCGATGTATTTCTTTTTTTTGTAATCGGATTTTTTTAATGGCGAAAGTTTGAAATCATATACCGGTACAAATTCTTTTAAAGCTTCAGGAAAAACGAGTGTGGCATCAGGGAATTTTTTATTAAGGATATCCAGACTGCCGAAATGCAAATGGTCGAAATGTGAATGTGAGATCAGAATTATATCACACTGCTTCAGATCATTTATATCTATACCCGGCTCCTGTATTCTCATCTGTATCTCGGCGATAAAATCTGTAAGATAAGGATCTGTCATAATTACTTTATCACCCATCTGTAAAAGGATGGTAGCATGCCCGACCCAAAGAGCTGACAGCTTTACACCGGGTCTGATGGGATCTTTGATACGGTTCTTGATTTTTTTTGGAGTGGAAAAACTTCTGACTACATTATCTCCTACGTCATATAAAACTCTGCATCCTGATGCTGTAAGTACAAGGAGTAAGAAAATTAATATGCTGTTAAATTTTTTAATGATTTGCTAATGAAATTTATAAAATCAATAATATTTCAAGTTGATGGAAATATTGTAATAGCTTTGTGAAGTAAAATTGTAATCTGCGACCAGACCGAGAATTCCGAAGAAAGTATATATTCCGCCTTCGACTGAATAGTATCCAATATTCTGATCCTGTTTATTTTTTCGAAAATTATATTTACCACCAAGGGAAATTGCGAGATATTCACCTCTTTCCTCAAGTGGAATAAATCCTCTGACACCGGTAGTAAGATTAAATCTTTTAAAATCCGAATACTGAAAATTACCGGTTGCCCATTCCGGTTGTAAAAAGATCTCCATCGAGCCTCCGTATCTTCTCACGGGATTTACTTTAAAAAATTGCGCAGCAGGAATAAGTTTGTTTGCATTAAAAGAATAATTGAAAGGAGTAACATTCCATCTCAATCCAAACTGTAATCTTGCATTGCCGTCATTTCTATCCTGATAAAAAGTCGGTGATGGTATTGTCTGAAATAAAGTCCAGGTAGTCCATTCAACAAACTTATTTCCGGAATTGCTTTGGGAATAAGTGTTATTTGAAAATGAAAATATTAAGAGAGTAATAATTAATACTCTGAATACATTTTTCACGTTATTTGAATATGAGAATTTAAAGCTGCGTTTATCATTTGAGTAAAACTTTCGGATGAACATTTATATAATTTGAACAGGCAATTTTTATTTATCAATATAAATAAATTATATGTTAATCAAAGTAAAAAAATGAGTTTGATGATAAAGAATTTTGAGAGTCATTACATTGAGTATATATTTTCCAGCGGGAATAAAATTTGTAAGCTGACAGGAATAAAGGCAGGTTTGCATTTTTCAAACAGTATTTTAACAAGAGCAGATCATTTGAATTTGTGCTTTGGTGACTTTGCGGCAGAAAAAAAACAGGTCAGTAAATTAATACTGACCTGCTGATAAATTTAAAACTAAAACGAATTTCGAGCAGCTTATTTTACAAGGATCATTTTCTTAACACCTGAGAAATTATCTGCAGAGATCTTATAGAAATAAATACCGCTTGATAATTGAGATGCATTAAAATTGATTGTATAATAACCTGCTGATTTAAATTCATTAACTAAAGTCATCACTTCTTTTCCTGAGTTATCAAATACGGAAATGTTGACATTACCATCAGTTGGTAACTGATAATCAATCTTTGTAGATGGATTAAATGGATTCGGATAGTTTTGCGATAATACAAATGCAGAAGGAACACCGATCACAACTTCACTGCTCAGATTGAAATATTCAAAGTTACCATTAAAGTCGATCTGTTTCAGTCTGTAGCTGTGAACCCCTGAATTCAGATTTCTGTCAGTAAAAGAATAATTTACAGCAGAGTTTACAGTTCCGTTACCGGTTACATTTCCGATCTTAGTCCAGACACCGTTACTGTTTCTTTCGACATCAAAACCTGAGTTATTGGTTTCTGATGCAGTAGACCAGTTCAGCGTGACATCATTTCCAGAGATCATTGATACAAAAGATGATAGTTCAACAGGAAGCGGATCATCTCTTTTTAAATTAAGAGCGTCGATTCCGATCCAGTCACTTTGAGGAGCGCCGGGACCTGCATCATGTATGAAACTTCTGATCGCAAATCTTGCAGTGTCACCTGAGCTTGGAGCAGCATAGGCTTTGTATTCCCAGAATCCGGGCTGACCTGAAGGTACTGCCTGAAAATCTCCAAGCTTTATCCAGTCAGGACTGGATACACCGGGAGGAGGTACTGTAGTTGCTCCGTTTGGACTGTACATCACAGTGATTGAATCTACACCAAAGAATCCGCGTGCACGGAAACAGATAGAGTCTCCTGCCATAACACTTTGCTTTGGAAGAATTAACCAGTTATCCAAAGTTCCGAAAGAAGAAGTTGAAGCAAAGTTTGAAGACACGTAACCAGTGTTCGGTCCGTTAAAAGAATTAAAGATTCCGTCACTTAAAGAGAAACCTGTAAACCAAGGCGGTGCTCCTTGAAATCCCGGGTTGTTACCGTTTCTTTTTACTACATAACCTCTTGCTACAAGATCAGTTACTTCGTTCGGTCCGTCAAAATTATCGGTATAGTATTCACCGGTCAGATTATCATTTTCTGTTCCATGATAAACTGTATTTGAATTGTTTACCTGAACTGCAGTTCCGGAATAATTGGATCTGTCTCTGTTAACAGGATTGTCATTGTTTGAAAAGCCAAGGAATATCCCAAATACTAAAGTAGATAAAACGAGTGTAAATAATTTTTTCATTTTAATTGTTTTAAGTTTGAAAAAAAAATGTTGATTTAGTTTGTTTAAATTAAATTTTTAAATTAAAGGAATCAAAGATATTTTTATTCGTAAATCCCCAGTTTTATTATGCAATTAATCATAAAACATTTGAAATTAGTTTGAAATCAAATAATATAGTATGATATAAGTACCCAAGGTATTGTACTAAACACATAAATTTTTCCGCAAAATTATCTAAAAATCAGTGCTGTCCAAAACATTTTAAATTTTAAATAAATAGTTCTAAAATTATTGAAAAATAATATTTATTAATTTAAAAATGAAAACTATCCCTCATTTGAATTTTCTCTGTTAACTTATTTAGAATAACCCGCCTGTGATAAATTGCCGATAAGAAATTCTGAGC